>JAWWAN010000001.1:0-25864 GCA_033721675.1 Rhodothermales bacterium
CCTGCTGGCCGTCCTCGCGCTGCGCGTGGGCTACGTGCAGGTGCTCAAGGTGGACGACTGGATCGTCCGGCCCGCGCTCGTGGAGCAGGCGGACGGGCAGCGCGGCTTCGCCTACAACCCCCGCATCCGCCTCGCCCTCGACCGCATCCGGCTGGGTACGCTCTACGACCGCCACGGCATCCCGCTGGCCACGAGCGACCGCGCCGCGCTCACCGACACACTCGGCGCCTTCGGGCTGGACGTAGAGACGCTGCGCCGCAGCGACCAGGAGCGCGTCTATCCCTTCGGGCCGCTCACGTTCTACCTGCTGGGCGATTACAACCCGACCCGCACCCGCTGGGGCGACCCGCGCGGGTTCTACGCCGAGCGCCGCTTCCTCTCCTACCTGCGCGGCTACGACAACCGCCCGGACCGCGACCGGGGCGTCAACTACGCCTTCGAGCTGCCCGACCCGGATGACCCGGACGAGACCTACGTGGTCAGCTACTACGACTACCGGGAGCTGGTACCCTACCTGCGCGCCGGCCTGGACAGCCGGAAGGCGCGCCGGTTCTTCGAGGCCAAGCGGGACTACCGCCTCACCATCGACATCGCCCTGCAGCAGCGCGTGGCCGAGGCCATCCGCGCCGAGGTGGGGCGGCGGCCGGAGCTGCAGGGCCGCTACATCTCCGCCGTCGTCCTCGACGCCGGCACCGGCGAGGTGCTGGCCTCCGTCACCTACCCGCTGCCCGAAGACCTCGAAGCGGCGGCCGGCGACGATCAGATCTTCGACCATGCCCTCTACGCCAACAAGCCGCCGGGCTCGACGTTCAAGCTCGCCACGGCCATGGCCGCCTTCCGCGCGATGGGCGACGAGGCCGCCGCCTGGCGCACCAGCGTCAGCCCCGGCACCCGCTTCATGCGGCGCGGAGGCCCTACCGGGACGGTAGACATGGGCCTCGCCATCGAGAACTCCAGCAACGTCTACTTCGGGCGGCTCGCCCAGGAGGTCGGCGCCGAGGAGATGCTCAACGTGATGGAGGCCGTCGGCGCGCAGCACGGCTTCGGGCAGCCGTCGCGGCAGGCGCTCGTCGAAGACATTACGCGGTACACGAACCTGGAGCAGGCCGGCTTCGGGCAGGGGCGCGTCATCGCCAGCCCGCTCGCCATCGCGCGCCTCTCGGCCATCGTCGCTAACGGCGGCGTGCTGCCGCCCACCCGCTGGCTCCTCACCCCGGACGACTCGCTCGCCACCGGCGGCCTCTCAGACAGCACCGAGCAGCGCATCATCACGCCGGCGCAGGCCCAGACGCTGGGGCGCTACATGCGCGACGTCGTCGTCGGGCCGCGCGGCACCGCCCGCCGCCTCGGCGCCCTCTCGATGCCCGTGGCGGGCAAGACCGGCACGGCCGAGCAGGATATCTTCGAGGGCGGCCGCAACCTCGGCCGCGTCACGCACGCCTGGTTCACCGGCTTCGGGCCCTACCGCGAGCGGCCTTCGGGCGAGCGGCAGATCGCCGTGGCGGTGCTCGTCGAGAGCGGCCGCGACGACCTCCGGCGGGACCGCCTCAGCGGCGGCCGCGACGCCGGCCCCATCGCCGGCGCCCTCTTCGAAGCCGCCGCCGACCTCGGCCTCATCCGGCGCGATTCTACCGCCGCCCCGCGCGCGGGGCGCCCCGCACCTGACCTCCTGAACGATGACTGACCCCGACGCCTCCTTCCCCGACGCCCCGCAGCCGGATCCGCCCGGCCCCGCCGGCGCCCCGACCCCGGCCCAGGGCGGCCGGCGCGGCGGCCTGCTGCAACGCCTCTTCGGCCCCGAGGACGAGCGCGACCTCACGCCGCTGGAGATCCGCACGCGCCTGCTCGACGCGGTCGTCCGCACCCTGGAGCCCTACCGGGGCAGCGCGGTGCCGTTCAACCGGCTGGTGGTGCACGTGCTGGCCCCTATCCAGCAGGACCGGGCGCGGTACGAGGCCGCCGTCGGAGAGATGGAGCCGCGCTTCGACGTGGCCGTCCGCCAGCGCCTTACCGAAGCCGGGTTTTCGCTGCCGAAGGGGTTGCCGGTGGAGCACGCGGTCTACAGCGAGGCGCCCGAGGCGCTGCGGCCCGCCTTCGACAAGTACGGCCCGCTCTACGTGGAGCCGAAGACGACGGCGCCGGAGACCCACGCCCGCCTGGAGATCCGGCGGGGCCGGGCCGAGCGCCAGACCTACGAGATCGGCGGCGCGCGGCGCGTCAACGTCGGGCGGATGCAGCAGGTGGCCGACGAGCGCACCCGCGTCTTCCGCCGCAACGACGTCGCCTTCCTCGACCCATCGGACGGCACCCTCAGCGACGACGAGCGCGCCGTCAACCAGACCATCTCGCGCGAGCACGCCCACCTGACGTTCGATGCGCAGGCGGGCCACTTCCTCTGGCACAACGAGAAGGGCAGCACCGCCATCAACCGAGACAGCTACGCGCGCCCGATGCCGGTGGGGGCCCAGCCCGTACCGCTGGAAGACGGCGACGAGCTGTACCTGGGCCAGGCCTGTGTGGTCTTCCGCCTCGGGCGGGCAGACGGCGGCCCGCCGGGCACAGACGCCCCGCCGTCCTGAGCGAGGCGCGCTCCAGCCGGAACCGGGTTTCTCAGCGCGGGCGTTTGATGCAGACGCCCGCGCTGTGTAGTTTGGGGCGCCCCGGCCTGCACCGGCCGGCACGGAGGGGTGGCAGAGTGGTCGAATGCACTGGTCTTGAAAACCAGCGTGCCGCGAGGCACCGGGGGTTCGAATCCCTCCCCCTCCGCATCCTCGCCACGTGGAATGACCCCGCGCTCCGGGCCGTCCAACGGGTAGGGCAGCGGCGCCGAGGCGCGTCATCGGTTTGTAACAATCCGGCCGGCGCTGCGTCTACCCTGCCGTTTCCGCCCACCGCTACTCCCGAGAGCCGTTTCCCCCGTTCCCATGACCGCGTTGCACCCCTCTCTCCGGCTGTTCGCGTCGATGGTGTTGCTGGCCGCGCTGGCGGCCGCCCCCGCCCGGGCGCAGCAGGCCCGCACCATCACGTTCGACGAAGCCATCCGCATCGCCCTGGAACAGAACTACGGGCTGAAGCGCTCGGCCAATGCCGTCGCCCTGCAATCCATCGACGCCGCGCGCGAGCGCAATGACTTCCTGCCCAGCCTCACGCTCTCGTCCAACGGGCGGCAGAGCTACGGGCGCACGTTCAGCCAGGAAGACCTGGAGTTCGTCAACGAGACCACCGAGTCGTTCAGCGCGAGCGTCAACACGGGCGTCAACCTGTTCAACGGCTTCGCGGACGTCGCCTCGCTGCAGCGCGCTCGCTACGCGCTCGAAGCCAGCGACCTCGACTACGAGCGCCAGCGCCAGACCGTCGTCTTCCAGGTGATGTCCAACTACCTGGACCTGATCCAGCGGCGGGAGCAGGTGGTGATCCAGGAAGAGAACCTGGCGGCGCAGCGGCAGCTGCTGGCCCAGATCGAGGAGTTCGTCCGGGTCGGCTCGCGGCCGATGTCCGATCAGTTCCAGCAGCAGGCCAACACAGCGAATGCCGAGCTGGCGCTGCTCCAGGCGCGGCGGCTGGCCCAGCTCGCCGAGGTCGCCCTCATCCAGGTGCTCCAGCTCGACCCCATCGGCGTCTACCAGTTCACCGTGCCCGAGATCGACGAGGCGGCGCTCGTGCCGGAGACCTACTCGGTGCCGAGCCTGCTCGAGACGGCGTTCAACCAGCGCCTCGACCTCCAGGCCCAGCAGGTCTCCATCCGGGCCGCCGAGGAGGGGATCCGCGTGGCGCGGTCCTCGATGTGGCCGTCGCTCGGCCTCAACTTCGGCTACGGGACGGGCTGGAACAGCCAGTTCCGCATCGCCGGCGAGCCGGTGCCCCTCTTCGATCAGTTCGACCAGCAGCGCGGCGGCTCGGTCAGCCTCAGCCTCTCGATGCCGATCTTCGACCGGTTCGCCACGCGGACGAGCGTCCAGCAGGCCCGCGTGCAGTTCGAGAACGCCCGCCTCGACCTCGAAAACCTGCAGCAGGACGTCGCGCTCCAGGTCCGGCAGGCCTACCTCGACTATCTCACCGACGAGCTGCGGCTGGACGTGACCGAGGCCCAGCTGCGCGCTGCCGAGCAGGCCCTGGAGGCCGAGCAGGAGCGCTACAACGTCGGCGCCTCGACGCTCGTCGAGCTCTCCCAGACGCGCGCCAGCTTCGTGCAGGCGCAGAGCGACCGCGCGGACGCCGTCTACAGCTTCCTCTTCCGCAAGCGGCTCCTCGAGTATTACCTCGGCGTGCTCGACCCCGCCCGCCGGCTCTTCGAATAGCGTTTCCGCCGCGCGGCGCTTCCTCCCCCGGCCCTCGCGAACCCCACTCGCTCGATGAATCAGAAAAAAAGCACGAACCGCAAGCTCTTCTACCTGCTCGGTGGTCTGGCCCTGCTCCTCGTCGTGGTGCTCGTCGTCGGTGCCCTCGCCTTCGGCGGTCGCAGCGACGGCATCCCGGTGGAGACGGCCCGCGCCGAGGTGCGCACCGTCACGCAGGTCGTCACGGCCTCGGGCAAGGTGCAGCCCGAAGTGGAGGTCATCATCAGCCCGGACGTCTCGGGCGAGGTCATCCAGCTTCCGATCCAGGAAGGCGACCAGGTGAAGCGGGGCGCGTTGCTGGCCCGCATCAAGCCCGACTTCTACACCGCCCAGGTGGAGCAGGCCGAGGCCAACGTCATGCAGAACCGGGCCGTGATGGAGCAGCGGCGGGCCGACCTGCTGGGCGCCGAGGCCGAGCTGAAGCGCCAGCAGAGCCTCTTCGAGCGGAACGTGATCTCGGCCAGCGCCATCGAGCAGGTGCGCACGCAGTACGCGATTGCCAAGGCCGCCTTCGACGCCGCCCAGTTCTCCGTCGAGAGCAGCCAGGCGCGCCTGCGGGAGGCCCGCGAGCAGCTCGGCAAGACCGCCCTCTACGCCCCGATGGACGGGACCGTGAGCAAGCTCAACGTGGAGCTGGGCGAGCGCGTGGTGGGCACCAGCCAGATGGCCGGCACCGAGATGATGCGCATCGCCCGGCTCGACCAGATGGAGCTGGAGGTGGACGTCAACGAGAACGACGTCGTCAACGTCTCGCTCGGCGACACGTCCGCCATCGAGATCGACGCCTACCCGGAGCAGGTCTTTCGCGGGGTCGTCACCGAGATCGCCAACTCGGCGCGCGTCACGGCCGCCGGCACGCAGGAGCAGGTGACCAACTTCCCCATCAAGATCCGCATCCTCGACCCCCACAACCTCGACGCCCGCGTGGCCGAGGGGGGCGCCGCCGCCGACCTCGGGCAGGAGCTGCCCGTCGTCCTCGAAGACTTCCCCCGCTTCCGGCCCGGCATGAGCGGCACCGTAGACATCTTCACCAAGTCCGTCGAAGACGTCGTCTCCGTGCCCATCCAGGCCGTCACCGTGCGCGACTTCAACCAGATCCGGGAGAAGGAGGACGCCGACTCCACCGACGCCATGCCGGCCGTGCCGGCGATGGCCGCCGAGGACCTCCGCAAGGTGATCTTCATCCTGGAAGACGGCGAGGCCGTGGTGCGCGAGGTGGAGACGGGCATCGCCGACGACCGATTCATCGAGATCAAGAGCGGCGTGGAGGCCGGCGCGACGGTCATCATCGGGCCGTACCGGGTGGTCAGCCGTACGCTGGAGCCTGGCCAGGCCGTCGAAGAAGACACGCCGGGCCGTCGCCGCGGCGGCCCGCCGTCCTCCTAGCACGCCGCACCGCGTGTGCAGCGCAACGGTCGGACCCTCGACCTTCCGACTTCCAGCCCTTCCGACGTTCAGCCCTCCAGCCCTTCGCCATGGAAGCCACCCCGGACCGTCCGCTGATCCAGTTGCGGGACGTGACGAAGATCTACGAGATGGGGAAGACGGAGGTGCGCGCGCTCGCCGGCGTCTCGCTGGACGTGTACCCGAACGAGTACGTGGCCGTGATGGGGCCGTCGGGCTCGGGAAAGTCGACCATGATGAACATCATCGGGTGCCTGGATACGCCCAGCGGCGGCACGTACCACCTGCGCGGCCACAACGTGGGCGATATGGGCGACGACGCCCTCGCCCAGATCCGCAACCGGGAGGTGGGCTTCGTCTTTCAGACCTTCAACCTGCTGCCCCGCGTCAACTGCCTGCAGAACGTGGAGCTGCCGCTGATCTACTCGGGCCGGAGCCGGAGCCAGCGCCGCGACCTGGCCGCGCGGGCGCTGGAGAGCGTCGGCCTGGGCGACCGGATGACGCACAAGCCGAACGAACTCTCGGGCGGCCAGCGGCAGCGCGTGGCCGTGGCGCGGGCGCTCGTCAACGACCCCTCGCTGATCCTGGCCGATGAGCCCACGGGCAACCTCGACAGCCGCACCGGCGAGGAGATCATGCTCCTCTTCGAGGCGCTCTACCGGCGCGGCAACACGCTGATGGTGGTCACGCACGAGGAAGACATCGCCCGCCATGCCCGCCGCATCGTCCGCCTCCGCGACGGGCTCATCGAGAGCGACGTGCGGGTCGAGAATCCCGTCCTCGCCACCGCAGCGGTCGAGGGCTGACCCGGCCGCCCGCCCCCGGCGCGCTCAGCGCTCGGTGCAGCGGTAGGCTTCGGTCTGGTGCGTGAAGTGGACCGGGGCGGGGATGCGGGCCATGCGGACGGCCTGGAAGACCACGGCTCCGCCCATCGTCGGGATGCAGTCGTAGCCGGGCGTCGAGAGGATGTAGGCCGCCGTCAGGCTGTCTCCGCCCGCCCGCTCGACGGTCTCGAACTCGATGCTGTAGCCCCCGGAGGGCACGGGCACGGCCGCCAGCAGCACCATCTCCTGGGCGAAGTCGACGGAGTCGAACGGCTGGAGGGGGCGGAGCGAATCGCGGTAGGCGGCCCACGTGGCGGCGTCGCGGATGGCGACCTCGGTGGTGTCCAGCGAGGCGCGCAGGCCGCGCCCGACGACCTCGAAGGCGAAGGCCTCGGCGAGCGTCACCTCCGGCACGTCGGCTTCCGGCAGGCAGCCGGGAAGGGTGAGGGCGGCGAGCAGCAGGGGCAGGAAGCGACGGGGCACAGGCGCGGCGCGGGCGGTGAGCGGGGCCGGAGCGGGCCGCGTGCTAGGCCGCCCCGTTCGTCTGGAGCGCTGAACCCCTGAATCCGTCTCCTGTTTCTGCCACGGGCCGGCGGCGTGCCGGGGCCCCGGCGGCGTGGCGGCGCGGTAGCGACACCGTGAAGCGGCTGCCACGCCCCTTGCGGCTCTGCACGTCGATGGTGCCGCCGAGCGCGTCGACGAGGCGGTGCGTGATGGCGAGGCCGAGGCCCGCGCCCTCGTGGCTCCGCGTCAGCCCGGCGGATTCCTGCCGGAACTCGTCGAAGAGGTAAGGCATGAAGGCCGGGTCGATGCCGGCGCCGGTGTCGGTGACGCCGAGGTGGAACCGCCGCGCCTCGGCCTTGAGCGCGACGGTCACCTCGCCCTCCTCGGTGAACTTGACCGCGTTGCCGATCAGGTTGGACAGGATCCGGTGGAGGAAGGCGACGTCCGTGACGGCGTGCACCGGCAGGGCCGGCGCGTCGAGGTGCAGCGCGAGGTTCTTCTGCCGGGCCAGCGGCTCGAAGAGGCGCACGGCCTGCGCCACCTCTGCGCTCACGTCGGCGGGGCCGAGGGTGGGCTGGAGCTGCCCGGCCTCGAAGCGGGCCAGGTCCAGCACGGCATTCAGCGTCTGGAGCAGCCGCTGGCTGTTGTCTTCGATGATCCGTACGAAGTCGAGCTGGGCCTCGGGCACCTCGTCGGCCAGGATCGCGGCATAGCCCAGGATGGCCGTCAGCGGCGTCCGGATCTCGTGGCTCATGTTGGTGAAGAAGGCGGCCTTGGTGCGGGCCATCTCCTCGGCCTCCTCCTTGGCTACGATCAACTCGGCCTCGAACCGCTTGCGCGAGGTGATGTCGCGGGCCGCGGCGGTGAAGAGGCGGCGCGGCCCGATGGGCGTCGCCTGCACGTAGATCTCGATCGGGAAGGGCGAGCCGTCGCTGCGCCGGCTCTCGAACTCGACCCGCCGCCCCAGAAACGGCGCCATCCCCTTGGTGACGGCCTGCGGGTGCGTCGTGCGGACGGGCAGCGGCAGCAGCACCGTGAAGGGCCGCCCGAGGACCTCGTGGCGCGGATAGCCCCAGATCTGCTCCACCTCGCGGTTGGCGAGCACGACGAGCCCCTGCTCGTCGAACGTCAGGATGGCGTCGCCGACGGCGTCGAGCACGGCCTGGAGCTGCCCGACCGATTCGAGCGCGGCGCTCTCGGCGGTGCGGAGGGCGCCCTGGGTCGCTTCGAGGGCCTGCTCGCGGGCCTGCAACTGCCGGCTGTGGCGCAGCCGCTGCAGGCGTCGCTCGTCGAGCAGGTGCTCGGGCAGCAGGTGGATGACGGCCGTGAACGTGTCGAGGGATTCGTAGCGCCGGGCGAGCGTCGCATAGGCGGCGTCGTAGAGGGCCGGGGCGGCTTCGGGGAGGTGGCTTTCGAGGTGGCGGTAGAGCAGGTGCGCGAGGCGCCGCAGCAGCACGGTCCAGGCCGCATCGTCGGCGGGCAGCCGGTCTGCCAGGTCGAGGGGGACGGGCGTGGTGACAGCATCCGGCGCGCCGGCCAACCAGGCATCGATCTCGCAGAGGGGGGTGGTTCCGCCTTCGAGGAGCGGCAGGGCTCGTGCGAGCACGTCGCGGAGCAGATCGCGGCACAGCAGCACCTCCTGCCGCCCGGGCGCTTCGAAGACGAGCTGAAAGCCGGGATCCTCGAGGACGTCGGCGAAGCGCAGACGGAGGTGTCGCCGCAGCGCCTCGCGGGAGAGGGGTGGGTGAGGGGCCAGCTCGGTGAGGTACTGCTCGAAGAGCAGGTAGAGCGCCGGAAGCTCCTCGGCCTGGGCCTCCGGCGGGCGGGCCTGGAAGCGCTCCGCAGCCGCCAGCAGGGCGCGCGCGCGGGCGGGATCGTTCAGCTGTTCGACGAGGAACGCGGCCAGCGCGGCTGCCGGCGTCTTCGGGGCCGGAGCCCCGCCGCGCAGACCGCGCAGGCCGTCGATCATCCGTCGGAGCCATCCTTGCATCACGTGTCGGGGGCCATACTCGGCGAGGGGGCAGGGGAAGGCAGCGTGCGCGGCGCAGGCAGGGCACCTGCAAACGAAAGGCGCCGCGCGGTCGGTACGGTGGCGTACCCTTCGGGAAAATCGCGAGCGAGGGCGGCGGGCGGGGTCGGATTCTGCGCACGCCGCATGGGGAATGACTTCTCGTTCTAAGGATCGGTGCGTACGGGTGGCACTTAACCCGGCGGCGAACCCGCGTCGTACGGCCGGCGTTGGCGTGGCCCGGGTCCATCCCACTCATCTCCCCGCGTGCTGCGATGTCCAAGTTGATCCGTGCCCTCCTGATCTCGACGGTCGCCACCGGCGTGGCGGCCGTCGTCTGGCAGGCAATTCGCCCTGCTGCGCCGCCGGCCCCTGCTCCGGGCCACCCCCGCGCCGGAGACCCCGTCGAGGCGGATGCGTTGCCACCCGACCAGCGCGACCTGCTCCTGCGCGAGCTCGACGCGCAGTTGTAGGGGCCGGCGTTGCGTCGCGCGTCGCTGGCACCTCTGGCGGCGGTTCGGTATCCTGTGCGCAGACGCGCTCCCTTCCTGCTACCGGAGGACCCCCGATGATGCAGCGTAGACTCTGGATGGCGGTGTGGCTGGCCGCGCTGGCCGCCGGCACCGCCGTGGCCCAACCGGCGGCGGCGCCCGCGCCGGCCCGCCTGGCCGAGACCGTCGCCGAGGCCCGGCAGCGTGTGCAGGCGGCGCTCGCCGAGCAGGGCTTCCCCGGCATCGCCATCGCCGTCTCGGTGGAGGGCGAGACGGTCTGGTCCGAAGGCTTCGGCTATGCCGATCTGGAGCACCGCGTGCCGGTCTGGCCCACCACCAAGTTTCGCATCGGCTCGATCTCGAAGCCGCTGACGGCCGCCGCCGTAGCGCAGCTCGTCGCCGCAGGCCGCCTGGACGCCGACGCCCCGGTGCAACGCTACGTGCCCACCTTCCCCGAGAAGCGCTGGCCCGTCACCACGCGCCAGCTCGGCGGCCACCTCGCCGGCGTGCGCCACTACCGGGGCGCCGAGTTTCTCATCCGCGACCCCTACGCGTCGGTCACGGCCGCGCTCGACGTCTTCAAGGCCGACACGCTCCTCCACGAGCCGGGCACGCGGTACGCGTATTCGAGCTACGGCTGGAACCTCCTCAGCGCCGTCGTGGAAGGGGCTGCCGGCGAGCCGTTCCTCGCCTACATGCGCAACCAGGTCTTCCGCCCGCTCGGCATGCACCACACGGTGGCGGACCACCCGGACAGCCTGATCCTCCAGCGCGCCGGCTTCTACGACTATGGCACCGACGGCGCGCTCGTCAACGCGCCCTTCGTGAACAACAGCTACAAGTGGGCCGGCGGCGGCTTTCTCTCGACCGTGGAAGACCTGCTCCGCTTCGGCAACGCCCACCTCGGCGATGACTTCCTTCCCCCCGAGGCGAAGGCGCTGCTGTTCACCGAGCAGACTACCGAAGCCGGGGAGGGCGTCGGCTACGGGTTCGGGTGGTTCGTCGGCACGGACGACGCCGGCCGCCGCCAGTGGTCCCACGGCGGCGGATCCATCGGCGGCACGTCGTGGCTCGGCCTCCAGCCGGATGCGCGCCTCGTCGTCGTCGGGCTCGTCAACCAGTCCCGCGCGGACCTCGGCGTCGTGCGCGAGGTCTATCGCCTCTTCCTCGACGCCCTGGAATGAAACGGAGCCTCCCGACCCTCCTCGCCGCGCTCGTGCTGCTGGCGTGTGCCGCGTGCGGCGCGGCGCAGAGCGACGCCCCGCCCCAGGCGACGCCCGCAGGACCGTTCCCGAAGCATGACGGCGTGCTCACGGCCGGCTTCGTCGGGTTGGAGACGGTCTACAACTCGGAGCTGATGGCGCCCTACGACGTGCTCCAGCATTCGGTCTTCCGCGACTCCGTCAACTACGTCGAGCCCTTCGTCGTCTCGCCCGACGGCGCGCCGTTCACGACGTTCGAGGGGATCACCGTGGTGCCGCACTACGGCTTCGACGACGCCCCGCCCATCGACATCCTGGTCATCCCCAGCACGGGCGGCAGCATGACGACGGACCTGCAGGACGAGCGCCTGATGGCGTGGCTGAAGGACGCCGTCGCCCGGGCGAAGTACGTGATTACGGTCTGCGACGGGGCCTTCCCGCTCGCCGCCACGGGCGCCCTCGACGGTCGCACCGTCACCACGGTCCCCGCCGACCTCGACCGCCTCGCCGCGATGTTTCCCGAGGTGGACGTCCGCTACGACGCGAATTTCGTCGTGGACGGCAAGTACATCACCTCCGTCGGGGGGGCGCTCAGCTACGAGCCGGCGCTCTACCTCGCCGAGCACCTCTACGGCGCGGACCACGCCCGCCGCACCGCCGAAGGGCTCGTCCTGGACTGGGACGCCGCCGCGATCCCGCACCACATCGCCGGGCGGGAGTAAGCGGAGGCAGGCGGGGCCGCCGCCGTCCTTCTCGTCACCCGCCGGCGGGTTTCCGGTAGACGGCGAAGACGAAGTCGCTGGGGAGCTCGCCGGAGGCCAGGAGGGCGTCTTCCGCAGCGAAGCAGAGGTCGAGCCATCGGCGCGTCTCCGCAGTGTCGTCGAGGAAGTGGTGCGCGATGTCGTCGAAGAGGAGGTGGAGGACCGTGCCGCCGAACGGGCGTTCCTCGACGGGCCTGAAGCGCGCGCGGAGGAGGGGCCGGATGCGGTCGCTCTCGGCCGCCTCCGACGGATCCGAGAGGCGCATGGCGAGGCGGCCGGGGCGGAAGTGACGCGTCTTGACGGTCCCGCTCCGCCAGCGCTGCCGGTACGCGGCGGGCAGCACCCGCAGCAGCCCCGCGACGGCCTCGAGCTGGCGGTCCGTCCATTGAAACCGGGCCGGCCCGACGAAGTCGCGCACGACGACGAGGCCGCCGGGCCGTAGCGCTGCGGCGAGCCGGTCCAGCACGGGTTCGAGCGGGGTGAAGTGGTGGAGCGCGTTTTCGGCCAGCAGCACGTCGTAGCCGTGGCGCGGCAGGGCGAGCGAGCGGACGTCGGCGGCCTCGAAGTGCAACACCGCGCCGAGACCGGCCTCCGCGGCAGCCCGGCGCGCTGCCGCGATGCGCGGCGCAGAGAGGTCGTAGGCATCGATCCGCGCGAAGGCCCCGGTGGCGGCCCAGCGCCGCTCGTTGGCGCCCGTCCCGCAGCCGACGGCCAGGCCGGCCAGCGGCGCACGCCCGGCCAGATACGTCTGGGCGACGTAGTCCGCCGGCTCCAGGTCGGCGTCGCCGGTGACGAGCCGGTTCCAGCGGCGGCGGACGGCGGGGATGCTGCCCCAGTGCTTGGGGGGGTGGCCGGTGTGCCGCCACGCCGCCGCCGTCCGCGCATCCGTGCGCGAGAACGCGCCGAGCAGGCGCCGCGCGTAGCCCTGCCGCAGCTTCTCGGCGAGCCGCCGCGCGTCGTCCAGGCTGATGAGGTTGTCGAACATCTGTGTTTCCGTGTTCGAGTATGCGCGTGTTCCGGTGAAGGATGCGAAGCCGGGAGGCCGGATCCCCGGGATCCGGCCGTACGAACCTTCGCCGGGGGCGGGCGTTCATCGATACGCGCCGAAAATCCGCATTTTCTACCCGTATGATCAACCGCGAGACGTTACACGAGATCAAGCGCCGCCACGACGAGGTGACGCAGGCGATGAGCCGCCCGGAGGTCGCCACGGACCCCGAGCAGATGGCGGCGCTGGGCCGTGAGCACCGCGAGCTGGCGCCCGTCGTGAAGGCCATCGAGGCGTACGAGGCGTTGCTGCGCGAGCGGGAGGGCCTGCGCGAGCTGATCGAGGAGGGCGGCGACGCCGACCTCGAAAAGATGGCGCGGGCCGAGCTGGAGGCGCTCGACGCGCGGCTGCCGGACGTCGAGGAGGCGCTGCGGCTGCAGCTCATCCCCAAAGATCCCGAGGACGCCAAGGACGCCATCGTCGAGATCCGTGCCGGCACGGGCGGCGACGAGGCGGCGCTCTTCGCGGGCGATCTGTTCCGCATGTACGAGCGCTTCGCCGAGCGGCAGGGCTGGCGCATCGAGACCATGGAGGCGTCGGCCGGCACCGTCGGCGGCTTCAAGGAGATCGTCTTCGGGGTGCGCGGCGCGGGCGTCTTCGGGCAGCTCAAGTACGAGAACGGCGTCCACCGCGTCCAGCGCGTGCCCGAGACCGAGAGCAGCGGGCGCATCCACACCTCCGCCGCGTCCGTGGCGGTGCTGCCCGAGGCCGAGGACGTGGACATCCACATCGAGCCCAACGAGCTGAAGATCGACGTCTACCGCTCCAGCGGGCCGGGCGGGCAGAGCGTCAACACGACCGACTCGGCCGTCCGCATCACCCACATCCCGACGGGCCTCGTCGTGACGTGCCAGGACGAGAAGAGCCAGCACAAGAACAAGGACAAGGCGCTGCGCGTGCTGCGCGCCCGGCTCTACGAGCAGGAGCTGGAGAAGCACCGCGCCGAGCGCGACGCCGTCCGCCGCAGCGCCGTCGGCACCGGCGACCGCTCGGCCAAGATCCGCACGTACAACTTCCCGCAGGACCGCGTGACGGACCACCGCCTGGAGGGCGACGACAAGAACCACCCGCTGCGCAGCGTCATCAACGGCGAGCTGGACGCCATCGTCGCCGCCCTCCGCACCGTGGACAACGCCGAGCGCCTCGCCAACCTGTAGGGAAGGGCCAGGCGGGAAGGGCGTTCTTCCCCCTTCGCTTCTCCCCGCTTTTCCCCGTTATTTCATCCCTTCGGGGAAGCGAGCGGGGCGGCGGCGGCGTATCTTGCCCTGCTCTTTCGCACTCCCTGCTCCCACCGCCGTGGGGGCATGACGTGACGATTCACTCAGTCATCCCACAGGGACATTATGGCTCAGCAGACACACACGTACGAGTTTACGTACATCATCACGCCCGTCATCAGCGACGAGCAGACCAAAGACATCGTCCGCCGCGTGCAGAAGTTCATCGAGGAGCACGGCGGCACGGTCATCGAGGTAGACGAGTGGGGCTCGCGCCGCCTGGCCTACCCGATCAACAAGAAGCGCAACGGTTATTACGTCAACCTCTACTTCGAGGCCCCCGGCGAGATCATCCCCCGCCTGGAGCGCGCCATGGAGATCGACGACAACATCCTGCGGTACCTGACGCTGCGGATGGACAAGAAGATGCTCCAGCATTACGAGCGCCGCAAGAAGGAGCAGCCGGCCGCCGAAGCCGCCGAGTAAGCGGCCCGCGCCGTCCACCCCGCACCTCAATCTCCGATATAGACCATGGCTACGCAGAAAGAACTGTTGTACGTCGATTACAAAGACACCGAGTTGCTCCAGCGCTACATCAACGAGCAGGGCAAGATGCTGCCCCGCCGCGTCACGGGCGTCTCGGCCAAGATGCAGCGGCAGATCACGCGCGCCGTCAAGCGCGCCCGCCACCTCGCCCTGCTGCCCTTCGTCGCCGACTCGGTACGGTAGGGTGCTCCCGTGCGCGCGGGGGCTCGTGTTCCGTGCCGAAGAAGGGACGGGCCCGGGGCCGCGCAGCCACGTGAACACGCGAACCCCAAAGAAGATAGACCCATGAAAGTTATTCTCTTGCAGGACGTCGAGAAGCTGGGCGAGGAGGGCGAGATCGTCACCGTCAAGGCCGGCTACGGGCGCAACTACCTCATCCCGCAGGGCATCGCGCGGCTCGCCACGGACGGCGTCGTCAAGGCGCGGCGCGAGGAGATCCGCCAGCAGGCCCGCAAGCGCGCCCAGCGCGAGGCGGACGCGGTGGCGCTCAAGAAGCAGCTCGAAGGCACCGAGGTCGTCGTCGAGGCGCGCGTCGGTGAGGAGAACCGCATCTTCGGCACGGTCACGCCGCAGCAGGTGGCGCTCAAGCTCGCCACGCAGGGCTTCGAGATCGACCGCCGCCAGATCGAGCTGGCCGAGGACATCCGCGTCATCGGCATCTACACGGCCCACGTGAAGCTCCACACCAACGTCGTGGCCGACCTCAAGGTGCGCGTCATCCCCGAGGGGGGCGTCGCGGCCGATGCCGAGCCCGAGCCCGAGGCGACGGAAGAGGCCGAGGAGGCCTAGCCCGCCCGCATCGCGGCAACAATCCCGACGGGGTGCTCGTTAGCGATTCAGCGCGGCGGGCACCCCGTTTCTGGTATGAACGGGCCGATGGAAGGAGGGTGCGGGGCGGGGCAGGACGCGCATCCTGCCGGCGTCCCCTTCCCATCCTCCGGCCCGCGTAACACCCCCGGGCGCTCGCTTACGAACGTAGCGCCGGATCGCTCCGAAACGCCTCGTCTCCCCATGTCTCTCGCACGTCTGGTCGCGTTCTGTACCGTCGCCGGCGCGCTGCTCGCGCCGGGCGCGGGGGCGCAGACCATCGGCCCCGCCACCGACTATGTGACGTGGACGGCCTACGCCGAGCCGCCCCAGGCCGAGGGCGGGGCGGTGCTTCTGAGCCTCCGCGCGTCGATTGATGCGGGGTGGAAGATGTACGCGCTGGACGCGCCGCCGCCCACGCGCGCGCTCCGCGTCGAGCTGGGGGCGCTGCCGGCGGGGCTCGCGGCGCCGGACACGTTCTACCAGGAGGGCGCCCGCACCGGCTACGATCCGAACTTCAGGATGGACGTCCGGTACTTCGCCGACCGGGCCGAGGTCTGGGCGGAGCTGCCGGCCCGCGCCCCGGAAGGCGGCCGCGCCACGCTCGACGGGCGCGTTTTCTTCCAGATCTGCAACGACCGCCTCTGCCTGCCGCCCACCAGCGTGCCCTTCGCGGCGGCCCTGCGGCTGCCTGCCGCCCCGGCCGGAGCGCCGCCGGCAGACCCGGAGGCGGCGGTCCCGCCATCCGCCGGGCCGCCGTCCGCCGACCCGCCGCGCTTCGTCCCGGACGACGCCCCGGCGCTCGAGCCGGAGGCGCCGCCGGTGCCGGAGACGGACGCCGCCGTCGCGCCGCCGAGCGACTTCGAGGCGTCGCGGGCGGGCGGGCTGTGGGGGTTCCTGCTGCTGGCCGTCGGCGCCGGGCTGGCGGCCCTGCTGACCCCGTGTGTCTTCCCGATGATCCCGCTGACGGTGTCGTACTTCACCAAGCATGCCGGAGACCCCGGCGCGGCGGTGCGGATGGCGCTCGTGTACGGCGGCGCCATCGTGCTCACCTTCACCGGGCTGGGCGTGCTGATGGCCCTCCTGGTGGGCGCCGCCGGGGCGCAGTCGTTCGCGACGAACCCGTGGGTGAACCTGTTCATCGGCCTCGTCTTCGTGCTCTTCGCCCTCTCGCTGCTGGGGCTGTTCGAGCTGCGCGTGCCCTCCGGCCTGGTCAACTTCTTCAACCGCAAGAGCAGCGAGAAGATGGGCTACACGGGCGTGCTCTTCATGGGGTTCACGCTCACGCTCGTCTCGTTCTCGTGCACGGCGCCGTTCGTGGGCGGGTTGCTGGCCGCCACCACGCAGGGCGCGTGGTCCTATCCCATCCTCGGGATGCTGGTCTTCAGCGCCACCTTCTCGCTTCCGTTCATGTTCTTCGCCCTCTTCCCGCGCGCGCTCAGCGCCCTTCCGCGGTCCGGCTCGTGGATGAACGCGGTGAAGGTGGTGCTGGGCTTCATCGAGCTCGCCGCGGCGCTCAAGTTCCTGTCCAACGCGGACCTGGTGTGGGGCTGGGGGCTGATCTCGCGGACGCTCGCGATAGCGCTCATCGTGGTGCTGTTCTTCCTGGCGGGGCTGTACCTGATCGGGCGGCTGCCCCTCAAGCACGAGCCGGCCCCCGAGGCCATCGGCGTCGGGCGGCTGCTCTTCGCCATCGCGTTCTTCGGCCTCTCGCTCTACATGCTGCCCGGCCTGCTCGGCGCCCCGCTCAACAAGCTCGACGCCTACCTGCCGCCGCGCCAGTCTGACGACGTGAGCCTCTACCACCTCTTCCCGCGCGGCACCGCGGCGGCGCTCGACGACGAGCAGTGGATCGTGGACGACGTGGAGGCGGCCTTCGCCGAGGCCGAGGTGCAGGACAAGCCCGTGCTGATCGACTTCACCGGCTACACCTGCACGAACTGCCGCGAGATGGAGGCCAACGTCTTCACGAAGCCCGCCATCGCCGAGCGCTTCGCGCGCGACTTCGTGCTGCTGCGGCTCTACACGGACGGCCCGCGCGACACCGAGCTCCAGCGGTACCAGCTCGAACTCACCGGCACGGTGGCCCTGCCCACCTACGCCGTCGTCAGCCCGCGCACGCCCGAGCGCCCGCTCGTCAAGCTCAGCGGCACCGTCCCCGTGGAGCGCTTCGCGGCGTTCCTGGATGAGGGCGCGGCGACGTACCTGCGCAACCTCGCCGCGCGATGAAGGCGCACCTCCGGCTGAAGTAAAAAAGACGCCCGCTCAAGTGCAGAGCGGGCGTCTTTTTCGATGAGGCGCTTTACGGAGCGACGAACCCCATCCGGTACGGAAAGTGGAGCGGGGGTTAGTCGAGGTCGCCCTCGGGGTCGAAGGCGCGCTCGATCTCCAGTGCGGCATGCCGCAGGTGGGTGCCGACGCCGGCGAGGTAGGTCGCCATGTCGTTCTTCATCTCACGCCACTCTTCCTCGGTGGCGTTCTCGAGCTGCTCCATGCGGGTCGCCATCTCCTGGCGCTCCTGGCGCAGCTCTTCCAGCGTCTCGTTGTACTCGGCCTGCATCGCCTCGCCGACCTGGTCCATGCGCGCCTCCATCTGCTCGATCTCGCGGCCGAGCTCGGCCGCGCGGGCCTCTACGGCCTGCTCGAACTCCTCTTTGGTCTCGATGGTCTGGTAGCGCAGCTCATCCATCTCGCGGTCGAACTCCATCATCTCCTCGCGGTACGCCGCGCGGGCCTCGCGCCACTCCTGCTCGGTAGCGTATTCCATCTGCTCCAGCTCCGCATTGAGCTGCGCGCGCTCCTCACGGAGCTCGGCGACGGTCTCCATATATTCCTCGCGGGCGGCGTCATCCAGGCCTTCGAGGTTCGCCTCGATCTCGTTGAGCTCCTGGTCTGCCTCGGCCAGGGCCGCATTCGTGGCCGTGCGGAACTCGGCCAGCTCGGTGGCCACAGCATTCTCCGTGGCCTCGCCGAAGTCCTCGGCCGCGTCCTCCTGGGCCTCCGTGCAGGCGGCCAGCAGCAAAATCAGAAGGACGAATAGTGGAAGGGTGCGTTTGTACATGAGGGTTGCCTCCAGGGGCTATGATCGGGTGAAATGGGGATCGACACCGGCCCGCGCCGTAGGCGCGTGCCCGGTGCCGCTCTCTTCTGTATCTTGCGGGGGATCCCCGCTGTGGCAAGACCATGGCGGGGGTCATCGCAGCTACAACCGCCCCCCGGAAAGGCCGGTTCTGGCAGGATCGTGAGGAAGCGGTTACGTGCGGAGCAGATCAGACAAACCCTGTTACGGCTCGATGCGGAAGACCTTCGCGGCACTGATCGCCGGGGGCGTGCTCTACCTCCTCCTGTGGCCCGTCCCGGTAGACCCGGTCGCATGGCAGCCTCCGGCCTCCCACGCCTACCCGCCCAACACGGCGCTCGAAGCGGGCGAGCGCATCGACCTGCCCGACGGGCACGGGCCGGAGGACGTCGCGGTCGACTCTCTGGGGCGGATCTACGCCGGCCTCGCCGACGGACGCCTCGTGCGTCTCGCCCCGGACGGCACCGGGATGGAAGAACTCGCCCACACCGGCGGGCACCCACTCGGGCTCGATTTCGGCGCCGACGGGACGCTCTACGTGGCCGATGCCTTCGAGGGGTTGCTCGCCCTGGAGCCCGGCGGCCCCCTCCGCACGCTCACCACTGAAGCCGGCGGCGTGCCCTTCCGCTTCACCGACGACGTAGACGTGGGCCCGGACGGCACGGTCTACTTCACCGACGCCTCGTCCCGCTTCGGCCAGCCGGAGTACAAGCTCGACGTGCTGGAGAGCCGCCCCCACGGCCGCCTCCTCGCCTGGGACCCCGCCACGGGCCGGACGCGCGTGCTGCTGGACAGCCTCTACTTCGCGAATGGCGTCGCCGTCGCGCCGGACGGGGGCTACCTGCTGGTCAACGAGACGACGCGCTACCGCACCCGGCGCTACGAGCTGACCGGGCCCCGCGCGGGCACTTCGTCCGTCGTGCTGGAGCAACTGCCCGGCTTCCCGGACGGCGTGGCCGCCGCCGCCGACGGGACGTTCTGGCTGACGCTCATCGCGCCGCGCAACCCCCTCGTCGACGGGCTCGCCGGGCAACCCTGGTTGCGGCGGGTGATAGCGCGGCTGCCGGCCTTCGTCCAGCCGGCCCCGGCACGCCACGGGTTCCTCATCCAGCTGGACGGGGAGGGCCGCGTGTTGCGTACGCTGCAGAGCCCGAGCGGGGTGCCCCTGGCACTCATCAGCAGCGTCGAGCCGCACGGCGGCACGCTGTACCTGGGCAGCCTCGAAGAGCCGGCGCTGGGGCGGTTTCCACTGGGTGCGGCGGAGTGAGGGGCCTGCGGCGTGCAGGCGAGGCGATGCCATAATGCCCCGGGTGAGCTTGACAATCCTGTAAAATCGACGTAAAGTTGGCGGTGTCGGAAGCGCTTCCGAGGGCATATGCCACCCTCTCGCTCCCCCTTCCTTCCGGCGCCGGTCTATGCCTTCCACTCAACAGGAGGATCCATGGAGATCGTCGCGATGGCCCCGCTGGAGCTAGACACGTTCATGGAGGGAGTACGCCGCCGCAACCCGCACGAGCCCGAGTTCCAGCAGGCCGTGGCCGAGGTCGCCGAAAAAGTCATCCCCTACATCCAGCAGCATCCACACTACGCCGACGCCGCCATTCTGGAGCGCATGACCGAGCCGGACCGCGTGCTGTCCTTCCGCGTCGCCTGGCAGGACGACCAGGGCCGCGTCCGCGTCAACCGGGGCTACCGGGTCCAGTTCAACAACGCCATCGGGCCGTACAAGGGCGGGCTCCGCTTCGACCGCAGCGTCTCGCTCTCCGTCCTGAAGTTTCTCGGCTTCGAGCAGGTCTTCAAGAACTCGCTCACCACGCTCCCGATGGGCGGAGCCAAGGGCGGGGCGGACTTCAACCCGCGCGGCAAGAGCGACTCGGAGGTGATGCGATTCTGCCAGGCGCTCATGAGCGAGCTCTTCCGCCACATCGGCAAGAACACGGACGTGCCGGCCGGAGACATCGGCGTGGGCGCGCGCGAGATCGGCTACCTCTTCGGGCAGTACAAGCGCCTGCGCAACGAGTTCACCGGCGCGATGACCGGCAAGGGCGTCAGCTTCGGCGGCAGCCTCATCCGCACCGAGGCCACGGGCTACGGATGCGTCTACTTCGCGCGCGAGATGCTGCGGCGGCGAGGAGAAGACCTCGCCGGGCGCGTGGCGCTGATCTCGGGGTCGGGCAACGTGGCCCAGTACGCCGCCGAGAAGCTGATCGAGCTGGGCGCGCGCGTGGTGACGATGAGCGACCGGGGGGGATTCCTCTACCGGGAAGCCGGCCTGACGCAGGAGGAGCTGGAGGCCGTGATGCGCCAGAAGACGGAGCAGCGCGGCACGCTGGAGGCCCTCTGCGAGGAGCGGGGCTGGACCTTCTACGCGGGCGAGCGCCCCTGGGGCGTCCCGTGCCAGATGGCCTTCCCCTGTGCCACGCAGAACGAGCTGGACGCGGACGACGCCCGGACCCTCCTCCAGCAGGGATGTGAGCTGGTGTGCGAGGGCGCCAACATGCCGGCCACGACGGAGGCGGCACACCTGTTCGAAGAGACCGGCATCCTCTACGCGCCGGGCAAGGCGGCCAACGCCGGCGGCGTGGCGATCTCGGGCCTGGAGATGACGCAGAACTCGATGCGCCTGTCGTGGAGCCGCGAGGAGGTGGACGAGCGCCTGCAGGGGATCATGCGGCGGATCCACGAGAAGTGCGTGGCCTACGGCGAGGAGGGGACGGTGAGCACCCATGCGGCGGGCACGAACGGGAAGCCGGGGGTGAACTACGTGAAGGGCGCCAACGTGGCGGGCTTCGTCAAGGTCGCAGACGCTATGCTCGCTTACGGCATCCTCTGAGCACGCCGCCTCCGGGTGCCCCGGCATGGATCGTTGCGGTTCTCCGCATCCGGCGATGTTATCTTCGCGGGCCTCTCGCCTTCTTCCTGACGCCGCGAATCCCGATGCCCTACGCCCCTTTCCATCCGCCCCAGCGCACCCTCCTCGGCCCCGGCCCCTCCGACGTCTCGCCGCGCATCCTGGAGGCGATGGCGCGCCCGACGGTAGGGCACCTCGACCCGTCCTTCGTCGGCCTGATGGACGAGATCAAGGCGCTGCTCCAGTACGCCTTCCGTACAGAGAACCGCCTGACGATCCCCGTCTCGGGGCCGGGCACGGCGGGGATGGAGACCTGCGTGGTCAACCTCATCGAGCCGGGCGATACGGCCGTGGTGTGCATCAACGGCGTCTTCGGGGGGCGCCTGCAGGCGATGGCGGAGCGGTGCGGGGCCACCGTCGTGCCCGTCGAGGCGCCGTGGGGGCGGGCCGTCGATCCGGCGAAGCTCGACCAGACGCTGGCGCAGCATCCGGCGGCGAAGGTCGTCGCTTTCGTCCATGCCGAGACCTCTACGGGCGTGCTCTCGGACGCCGAGGCGCTGGCACGCGTGGCGCAGGAGCACGGGTGCCTGACGCTCGTGGACGCCGTAACGTCGCTGGGCGGCTCGCCGCTGGAGGTGGACGCATGGGGTCTGGATGCCGTCTATTCGGGCTCGCAGAAGTGCCTCTCCTGTACGCCGGGTCTCTCGCCCGTCACGTTCAGCCAGCGGGCCGTCGAGGCCGTCGAGCAGCGCACGGCGCCGGTGCAGAGCTGGTTCATGGACGTCACCCAGGTGATGCGCTACTGGGGCGAGGGGAAGCGGGCCTACCACCACACAGCCCCCATCAACCCGCTCTACGGGCTCCACGAGGCGCTGCTGATCCTCCACGAAGAGGGGGTGGAGGCCGCCTGGGCGCGGCACCGGCGCCACCACGAGGCGCTCAAGACCGGCCTCGCCGTGCTCAAGCTCGAGCTGATCGTGCCCGAGGCCGAGCGCACGCCTCAGCTCAACGCCGTCGCCGTGCCGGACGGGCTCGACGAGGCGGCCGTCCGGCGGCGCCTGCTGGAGGAGCATCATCTGGAGATCGGCGCCGGGCTCGGGGCCTTCGCGGGCGAAGTCTGGCGGATCGGGCTGATGGGGCATAGCAGCCGCCCGGAGAACGTCATCCGCTGCATCGAGGCGCTCGGCTCCGCGCTGATGGACGAAGGGGTAGACGTCGACCCCGGCGAGGCCGTCGCCCGCACCGAAGAGGTGCTGAGCGTAGAGCGCGACGGGTGACGGTTCGGGGCGCGTGCAGGTCAGTCCCAGCGCCCCTCCGCCACGTCCAGCGCGGCCTGCGCCGTGAGGGGGACGAGCGCGCCGAGGGCGGCGAAGCGGCGGTCCTGGGTCTGCCCGCGCAGGTAGCGGACGTAGATCTGCGCGAGGATGACCGTCAGGCGGTAGAGGCCGAGGGCGTGGTAGAATTGCAGGTCCGGCAGGGCACGCCCGCTGCGCTCGGCGTAGCGCGCAGCGAGGGCCTGGCGGGTGGGGAAGCGCGCAGCGACGGGCATCATCGCCATCGCGTGGAACGGGGCAGGGTCGCCCGGCTCGATCCAGTACGTGAGGAGAGCGCCGAGGTCGGAGAGCGGATCGCCGAGGGTGCACATGTCCCAGTCGAAGACGGCCACGAGGCGGCCGGCATCGGCAGGGTCCAGCATGACGTTGTCGAGCTTGTAATCGTTGTGGACGAGCGTGGCGGCCTGCTCGGCGGGCCGGTGCGCGGCGAGCCACCGGCGCACCGCGCCCATCGCGGGCGCATCGTCCGTCTTCGCCTTCTCCCATCGCCGCCACCAGCCCTCGATCTGGCGGTCGATGAAGCCGGCGGGCCGCCCCAGGTCCGCCAGCCCGAGCGCGTCATAGTCCACCGCGTGGAGGTCGGCGAGAGCATCGACGAGCGCCTCGGCCATCCGGCGCGGCGCGGTGGGTGTGTCGAAGACATCGGGGAGGGTCTTGCGCACCACCACGCCCTCGCGGCGCTCCATCACGAAGAACGGCGCCCCGATGACGTCCTCGTCGTCGCAGAACACGAAGGCGCGCGGGGCCGGCGGGTAGGCCGTCCACAGCCGGGAGAGCACCCGGTATTCGCGGCCCATGTCGTGCGCGGACTTCGGGAGGGGGCCGAGCGGCGGCCGGCGGAGGACGTACCGGTGCGTGCCGTAGTCGAGCAGGTACGTCAGGTTGGCCGCCCCGCCGCCGAACTGGCGGACGGAGAGCGGCTGCTCGGCTCCGGGCAGCCGGCCCCGCAGGTAGCCGGCCAGGCGCTCCTCGTCGAACCGCTCGTCGGGGCGGACGGCCATCGTGTCGGGCGGGGTGGGCATGCCGGGGTATTCAGAAGAGATTGGAGAGTGAAGAGTGATGATTAATGATGGTTGAAGGATGTGTCCTGGGGTGGAGACCAGCGTCCCCTGCTGCCTCCGTCGATCCATGTTCTTCACGCTCCAATCATCTGTACTCCAATCAAACGGCTCCGTCGCCCCAGTCCGGGTTGGGGCGGATCTCGGCGATGGGGCCGTCGCCCGGGACGAAGACGTCCGTGCTCCGCTCGTCGGGGGGGGTCTCGGTGGCGCGGGCGACGGCGTCGGCGGGCGGGGGGCGGTCGAGCGGAGGGAAGCCTTCGGCGGCGAGGCGGCGGGCGGCGGCGGCGGGGCGGGCGTCCTGCTCGTGGTCCAGCGCCCACTGCGCGTGGTGGGCCAGCAGGGCCAGTTCCATAGCGAGGCCGAGGGTCAGGGCGAAGCGCCGCGCGCCGGCCTCGACGGGCACGGGGCCGGAGAGCACGGCGCCGGTGAGCCACGCGGCGGCGTCGTCGAGCGCCTGCGTGGCGCGCTGCACGGCCTCGGCGAGCGAAGGCTCGGTGACGGCCTCGGCGCACCGTCGGACTTCCTCTTTCAGCAGCTCCAGCCCGCCCGCTTTCTTGAGCGCGCGCAGCACGTCGAGCGCGAGCACATTCGTGGTACCCTCCCAGATGGGGAGCACCTGGGCGTCGCGGAGGAGGGCCGGCAGGCCGGTGTCTTCGACGTAGCCGGCCCCGCCGAAGGCTTCGAGCACCTCGCTGGCGACGGTCACGGCCTGCCGTGCGGTGGTCAGCTTGGCGAGGGGGGTGAGCACACGCAGCAGAGGCGGCGGGGCGGCATCCTCGTCGAACCCATCGGCCTCGCTCTCGCCCAGCAGCTCGGCCACGCGGAAAGCGAGATGGAAGGCGCCCTCGAACGTGGCTTGCAGACCGGCCAGGGTGTCGGCGTGGAGCGGCTTCTGGGCGAGCGGTGCACCGAAGGCCGTGCGCCGGGCGGCGTAGTCCCGCGCCAGGGCCAGCCCGCGCCGCATCAGCGCCACGGCCGTGACGGCGTTCCACGCGCGGGTGACGTTGAGCATCGGCGTGATGCGGCGGACGCCGTCGGTGAGGCCCTGCACGGGCACCGCCGGGGTGCCGTCGAGCGTCAACTCGGCCGTGGGCACCTTGCGCGTGCCCAGCTTGTCCTTCAGGCGGTGGACGCGGATGCCCTGGAGGCGCCCGGCGTCGTCGCGCAGGCGGACGAAGAACAGGGCGAGGCCCGCGTTCCCTTCCGGCGCGTCTTCTTCGCCCTCGGGCACCTCGGGGCGGGCGAGGGTGAGCGCCATCTGGGCCGTGACGGCGGAGGTGAACCACTTGCGCCCATAGAGGCGCCACGTGCCGTCCGCATCCTGCCGCGCCACGGTTTCGGTATGGCTCACGTCAGAGCCTCCGGGCAGCTCGGTCATCCACTGGCCGCTCGTCCAGAAGTGGTCGGGCTGGCGGGTGGTCAGGTGGGGGAGGGCGTCGAGGATGAGCGCGCCGTTGCCGGAAGCGAGGAGGGTGCGCGCCGCCCCATCGGTCATGGCGAGGGGGCAGCTGTAGAGGTCGGTGGACGGCGTGAAGAGGTAGACGAGGGCGAACTGGTGGAGGCGGCTGTGGACGCCGTACTTCTGCTCGTAGGCGGCGGCGACGAGCCCGTGGCGGGCCGCCAGGCGGGCCGCTTCCTCCCACAGCGGGGTCACCTCCACCCGGTCGATGCGTTCGCCCCAGGCGTCCCACTGCGTCAGCGTCGGCTCGTTGCGGCGGTCGGCGAGCTGGGCCTCGTAGAGCGGGCCGCCCGCCAGCGCGCCCAGCGCGTGCAACTCGTCTTCGACCTCGGCCAGCACCTCGGCGGGCAGCGCGCGCTGCAGGTACGACTGCAGCACGCGGTCGTCCTCGTACTGGTTGCCGAGCCGGGGCGGCGGTTGCTGGAACGCCATGAGAGGGCAGGGCTAGTGATGGGCACGTGGTGAATGCAGGGTGGGAAGGCGTGGAACGGGGACGCGGCCGGTGCCACTCCCTGTTCGCTAACCCACCAATCCCTTATCGGGATCGGAGTTTCAGGCCGTATGCTTTAAGCTCCTCGCGGGCGACGACGGTTTTGTGGACCTCGTCCGGGCCGTCGTAGATGCGGGCCGCGCGCTCGTGGCGCATCCAGTGGGAGAGCAGCGAGGCGTCGGTGAGGCCGGCGGCCCCGTGGGCCTGCACGGCACGGTCCAGTACGCGCTGGAGCACGCCGGCCGTGTAGAACTTGATGGCCGAGATCTGCTTGCGGGCGGCATAGCTGCCCTCGGCGTCGATGCGGCGGGCGGCGTCGAGCACGAGCAGGCGGGCGGCGTCGATCTCGGCGCGGCTCTCGGCGATCCAGAACTGGACGGCCTGCCGCGTGCCGAGCGGCGTGCCGGGGGCGGGCGCGCGCGTGGCGGCCCGCTCGCCGAG
>JAWWAN010000002.1:0-25076 GCA_033721675.1 Rhodothermales bacterium
AGGGCGCTGGAGAGGCCGCCGCCCGAAGACGGCGCCGGGTCCAGCTCGGGCACGCTCTGGTCCGCCCGGTCCGCCGAGCGGTCCAGCACTTTCTCTTCAAAGCGCAGGTCGCCCGGCTCGGCGAGGGCCTCGATGCGCGGGTGCGCGCGCAGCTTCACGAAGGGCGCCGTCGGCACCTCGAAGAGCGGGTTGAGGCGGTCGCCGGCGCCGGTGCTGTAGACGTGGTAGACGCCCACGTCCATCGGCGCGGAAGCATCCACGAAGGAGTTCTGGAGGGCGTTGAGCGCTTCCTGGAACTCGTTCTGGTAGATCGACACGCGCGCCCGGATGGCGCGGTTGAACTGGGCGAACGTCGCGGGCGTGCCGAACCCGGCGAAGCCGCTCGTGAGCGCGAACGGGAAGCTCGCGCCGCCGGCCTGGAGGCTCTGGAAGCCGCTGTCGAGCAGGCGCTCGATCTCGGCGTAGGCCTCGGCGCGGCTGGCGAACGGCGTGTTGACGTCCTCGGTGAACTCGGTCTTGATCCCGTTCTCGCCCAGGTAGTTGAGGTTGAGCAGGAGCTGGTAGCCGATGATGGTGTCCACATAGCCGAGCGTCGCGCTCTGGGCGGCCCCCGAGAGCTCGTTCTCGGCACGCTCGCGCAGGGTGACGGCGTTCTGGATCACGCGGTAGCGGGACGACCACGGCCGCAGCACGAGGAACCCGCCGGGGTCGAGCGGGCCCTTGTAGAGCTCGTCCACCCAGCGCGGGTCGGCCGGGTCGAAGTTGTAGGCTTCACGCGCCATCACGCCGGAGACGACGAGGTAGACGAACAGGTCGGCGCGCATGCCGCCCTCGATGCCGGCGACGAGGCTCTGGAGCGTCACGTCGTTGGGGTTCGGGGCGTTGGGGTCGGTCACCTCCAGCGAGTCGCAGGCGGGCACGGCGAGCGTGGCCACCAGCAGCAGCGCCAGGCTCAGGGCCCGCACGCGGGGGCGCCGGAGGTCGAAGGGTGGTCTATTCATGATCGGAGCGGTGCTCGTTGAGAAGGAGTGTCGAGGCCGGCGGGTGGGCGCCTAGAGGCCCAGCGCCACCTTGAAGTAGATGCTGCGGGACGACGGGAACGGCAGCACGTCCACCGAGCGGCCAATGGCGACGTTGCCGAACTGGCTCACCTCGGGGTCGTAGCCGCTGTAGGGCGTGAACATCAGCAGGTTGCGGCCGCTGAGGCCCAGGTTCAGGCTCTGCACCTGGCCGCCGAACCACTGCTGCACGCGCTCCCGCCCGAAGGTGTAGGCCAGACTCACCTCGCGCAGCTTCAGGTAGGTGCCGTCCTCCACGTAGCGGTCCGCCACGCTCGGGTTGGCCAGACGCTCCTGGCCCTCGGGGTCGTCCAGATCCGGCGTGGTGCCGCCGAGGTCGGAGAGAAACTTGCCCAGGTTGATCACGTCGCCGCCCTCCTTCCAGTCCCAGAGGAACCCGAAGCTGAGGTTGCCGACGGTGATGTCGTTGTTCCAGGCGAGCGTGAAGTCCGGGTTCTCATCGCCGAACGTGGCCTTGTTGCCGCCGGCGTCGAGGCCGACGATGGTCGTCGGGGAGAGCCCTTCCTGGATCTGGAACTGGCCGAGCGAGAGCGCGAAGCCGCCGATCTCGAAGGGATCGACGTCGAGGCTGGTGATCTCGCTCCAGTTGCGGTGGAAGTTGAAGCGGGCCGTCCAGCTCAGCCGCGAGGTGTTGACCGGCGAGAGAGTCAGGCCGACCTCCACGCCCTGCGTGGTCATGTCTCCGGCGTTGATGAACTGCGAGGTGTAGCCGGAGGAGGGCGGCAGGCTGTTCTGCAGGATGAGGTCCTGGATGTCCTGGTTGTAGTAGGTCAGCTCCACGCTGGCGCGCTCGCCGAAGAGGGCGGCGTCGAGGCCCACCTCGAACTCCTGCGTGATCTCGGGGTCGATGTCTTCGTTGCCGAGCCGCGAGGGCACGAGCACACCGCCGAGCCCGACGATGTTCTCCGGCACGAGCGACGTGTACTTGGCGTTGAACTGCGGCAGGTTGCCCGTGCGCCCGAAGGCCGCCCGCAGCTTGAACTCGCTCGCGAGGTCCCGCGCGCCGTCCCAGAAGCCGTACTCGGAGAGCCGTACGGAGGCCGCCAGCTTCGGGTAGAAGAAGAGCTGGTCCGTGTCGCCGATGCGGCTGGAGGCGTCCGCGCGGAGGCCGGCCGTGAGGAAGATCTTGCTGTCGAAGTCGATCTCTTCCTGCACGAAGAAGCCGCGCTCCCGCTGGATGAGGCGGTTCTGGAGGCCCTGCAGGCTGGAGGCCTGGTCGATGTTCTCCTGCGTGACGACGAGCCCGCGCGCGATGATCGTCAGGTTGTTCAGGTCGCGGCTCTCGTACTGGAAGCCGGCCGACGTGTTGAACGACAGGTTCGACGCCGTGCCGTAGCGATGGATGGCGCTGAGGGCGTAGTTGGTGCTCAGGCTCGTCGTCTCCCCGGCCACCGAGACGCCGCGCACGGAGGCGTCTTTGGCCTGCTCGAACTGAAGCTCCGGCGGCGAGACCACCTTGTGCTCGAGCGAGTAGAAGTCTGCCCCGCCCTGGAAGCTCAGGTCCAGGAGCTGGTTCTGGGTGCGGATCAGGTTCCAGTTGACGCGGCCGGAGCCGATGATGCGGTGGACGAGCTCGTTGTTCTTGAGCAGCTCGATGGTGTGGAGCGGGTTCGAGCCCGCCGGGCCGTTCGGGAAGACGCCGTCCGGGCCGGCCCGCAGGTCGATGAAGGGGAACGTGAAGACCTGGGCGAAGCCGAGCGTGGTGGAGCCCTGGTTCTCGTTGCCGGTCACGCTGCGGTCGCTCTCGGAGCGGACGATGGACGTGTTGGCCGTCACCGTCAGGCGGTTCGTGAAGCGGTGCTCCAGGTTGATCTTGCCCGAATACTTCTCGTAGCCCGTGTTCTTGACGATGCCGCTCTCGTTGAGCGCCAGGCCGCTGACGAAGAAGCGGGTCTGGTCGTTGCCGCCGGAGAGGCTGGCGGAGGTCTCGCTGATGAGGCCGGTCTCGCCGTAGAGCAGGTCCTCGTAGTCGATGTTTCCGTTCTGCGCCAGGAGGTCGGCGCCGGAGCCGGGCATCACCTGCTCGGCGGTCTCGGGGGTGAACTCGCGGAAGCCGATCTTGTTGAGGATCGAGGAGAAGCCGAGCTGCTGCGTGATGTTGAGGCGGGTGGCGCCGGCCTGGCCGCGCTTGGTGGTAATGATGACCACGCCGTTCGTGGCCTTGGAGCCGTAGATGGCCGCCGCGCTGGCCCCTTTCAGCACCTCGATGGAGGCGATGTCGTTGGGGTTGATGTCGGCGATCCGGTTCGTCGGCTGGCCCTGCGGGCGCGAGCTGCCCGCCCCGGTGGCGGCCGTCACCACGTCGATGCCGCTCTGCACGGCCGTGTTGTCGATGATGACGCCGTCGACCACGTAGAGGGGCTGCGTGTCTCCGGTGATCGTCGACGTCCCGCGCAGGTTGACGTTGATGCCGCCGCCCGGCGCGCCCGTGTTCTGGCTGATGTTGAGGCCGGCGATCTTGCCGTTGAGCGCCCGCTCCAACGTCTGCGCCGGGGCCGGCACGAGCTCCTCGGCGGAGACCGTCCCGACGGCATTCGCCAGGTTGGCGCGCTTGACGCTGGAGGCGACGCCGGTGATGACGACCTCGTCGAGCCCCAGCACGTCCTCTTCCAGCTGCACGTTGACCGTGGCGGTGCCGGCCGGCACGGGGATCTCCTGCGTCTTGAAGCCGATGAAGGAGAAGACCAGGACCTGGTCCCCCATCGGCACTTCGAGCGTGTAGTTGCCCTCGACGTTCGTCGTCGTGCCGATGTTGGTGCCCCGGACGACGACGCTCACCCCGGGGATGTCTTCGTTCGATTGCTGCTCGACGACGCGCCCGGTGACGGTGCGCGTCTGGGCGAACGCCGTGCTGATGCTCACCAGCAGCAACAGCCCGAGGCTCACCCCGATGCGGTAGAAGGTGCTCATAATAGGTTCTGGCGGGTTGGTGAAAAGAGAACGGGTGCGGAGCGGCTGCGAGCGCAGCCGGGGCAGTCGGGAGAGGAACGCGGCGCGGGGAAGGCACCGCCTCCGTCAAGAACGCCACCGGCCGGGCTCGCTGCCTCGACGATGGCGGTAAGCGGTCGCATTCGCATGCCGAGCCGTTGCCGCCCGCCGGTCACTGGCGGCCCCACGGCTGGCGGGGGGAACAAAGATTTCGTAAAGTAGCACCGCCCCTCCACAAATGCTCGCCTCTTCCCGCCTCGATGGATTTCTCGCCGCCTCCCGAACGCACGGTGCTGCGCGTGGCCGACCTCGTCGGGGGTCTCCGCGACGCCGTCGAAGCGCGCTATGGCGACGTCTGGGTGGAGGGTGAGCTGTCCAACTTCCGGCGCTACCGGTCCGGCCACTGCTACTTCACGCTCAAGGACGCCGACGCGCAGCTCCGGGGCGTGCTCTTCCGGGGGCACGCGCGCGGCGTCTTCTTCGAGCCGCAGGACGGGATGCTGGTGCGCGCGCACGGCGCGGCCTCCGTCTACGAGCCGCGCGGCGAGCTGCAACTGGTGGTGCGGGCGATGGAGCTGGCCGGCGAGGGCGCGCTCCGGCAGGCGTTCGAGGCGCTCAAGGCGAAGCTGGAGGCCGAGGGCCTCTTCGACCCGGCCCGCAAGCGCCCCCTGCCGCCCTACCCGGAGGTCGTCGGCGTCGTCACCTCGGGCGATGGGGCGGCGCTGCACGACGTGCTCTCGGTCCTCGGGCGGCGCTTCCCGCAGGTGCGCGTGCTGGTCTGCCCCGTGCGCGTGCAGGGCATGGGCGCCGCCGCCGAGATCGCGGAGGCCGTCGAGGCCTTCAACGCCGTGCCGCCCGGCCACACGCTCCGCGCCGACGTGCTGATCGTCGGGCGCGGCGGCGGGTCGGCGGAAGACCTGTGGTGCTTCAGCGAGGAAGCCGTGGCACGGGCCGTGGCGGCCTCCACCATCCCCGTCGTCAGCGCGGTGGGCCACGAGACGGACGTCGCCATCAGCGACTTCGCCGCAGACGTGCGGGCCGCCACGCCCTCGATGGCCGCCGAACTCGTCGCCCCGGACCGGCGCGACGTGGCCGCGCTCGTGCACGGCTTCTATGCCGCCCTCCACGACCATGCCCACGGCGAGATCGAAGCACGGCGGCAGCGCATCGGCGTCCTCACGGGCTCCTACGCCTTCCGCCGCCCCCCCGAGCGGTTGCGCCTGGCCCAGCAGCGGCTGGACGACCTCGCCGCGCGCCTCCACGCCGCCGCGCGCCGCCGCGTCCAGGCCGAGCGCCGCCGGGCGGAGGCCGCCCACGACCGCCTCCGCCTGCTCGACCCCGGCCGCCCCCTCCGGCTGGGCTACGCGCGCGTGGAGCGCGACGGCCGCGCCCTGCGCCGCGCCGCCGACCTCGCCCCCGGCGACGCCCTCACCCTCCGCTTCGCCGACGGCACGCGCGCGGCCCGCGTCGAGGAGGACGAAGGATGAGCCGATCTGAGCCCCCTCGGCAAGAAGCGCGTCCCGCTGCACCCCCCGACGGGCTCCCCCCGCGCCGGGTGAAGAACTTGAAAGGTTCGGATCGTTCCCTATCTTGATGCGTTGGGATGGCGGCTCGACCGTAACCTCTCGCTGCCCTCGTACCGTACAGTAGGTCCCCTCGCCGGCTCCCGGCCTCTGCTGTCCACCAACCCTGCCCATGGCTACCGAAACCGCCGAAATTACGCTCGAAATCAAGCCGGAGACCCGGTTTGCAGTGATCGACGTGACGCAGCGCCTGGCCGAGCAGTGTGGGGATCTCTTCGACCCCTTCCGCAAGCTTCTCTACTGCTCCTACCACACCACCGCCGGCTACCTGGAGCAGAGCCTGACGGCCCGCCTCGGCCACGACCGCGCCTCCGTCGAGGCCCTCGTCGCCTCGGCCAAGAAGCTCTTCCCCGAGGGCGCGCCCTACCAGCACGACCGGATGGAGCTGCGCGACGAGCTGACCGCCGAGCAGAAGCTCGTCGAGCCGCTCAACGCAGACTCGCACCTGACGTTCATCGGGCTCGGGCTGGAGAACTGCGTCACGTATGACAACGCGCCCGGCACGCCGGTCTACTTCATCGACCTCGACGGCGTCTTCCGCGAGCACCGGCGCAACCGCAAGACGACGGTCGTCGGCTTCAACCGCGAGACGGTCGTCCACGAGTACCAGACGGTGATCCCGGTCTCGTCCCACCCCATCGACTCGATCAACCTGCGGGACCCCCGCCTGGGGCTGCACGAGGAGATCAACGAGAAGCTGGAGCACTACGAGGTGGGCAAGGGCCGCGTGGTGCTGTCGCTGGAGCCGGGCGAGCACCACGCCGCGCTCACGGTCAACGAGTACGAGACGCTGCTGATGCGGCACGACCTCGCCGAGGTGCTGCGCTACCCGTTCCGCTTCATGGCCGAGAAGGGCATGAACATGCTGCGCGACCCGAAGGCCATCCGGTCGAAGGCGAAGAACTACGTGAAGTACGACCTCGTGCACGTCGTCAACGAGTTCATCGACACGCTGGGCCTCTCGGAATCGTGGGTGGAGCGCCTGATCGACAAGTTCGCGGCTGCCGAGGCCAGCCGCCGCCTGCGGATGAAGCGCTCGGTGAACCTGCTCGTAAACAACACGGACGTGCGCGGCATCGGCTCCATCGTGCAGGGCACCTACCAGAGCCCGATCCTGGTGCAGTGGAACAAGCCGCAGACCGGCCAGAGCCGCCGCGTGACGGTCCGCCTGGTCCGGTTCGAATAACCCGCGCCGGTTGGTTTCATCACGGACAGACGCCGAGGCACCGGCACCGTAGGGGCATACCGCAGTATGCCCCTACGTTCATGAATGCCGCCGCGTCAACCGTGATGCCGCCGCGTCAACCGTGATGCCGCCGCGTCAACCGTGATGCCGCCGCGTCAACCATCAGATCAATGACCGCGACTGGCCGCCGTCCACGTTCAGGCACGCGCCCGTGACGAGGCTGGCGCGCTCCGAACACAGAAACGCGGCCACGTTCGCGACCTCCTCCACCGTCCCGAACCGCCCGACGGGCAGGTTCTCTGCCACGAACTGTTCCATCGCCTCGGGATCCGCCTGGACGCGGCGGTCCCAGCTGCCGCCGGGGAAGCGGATGGAGCCCGGCGCGAGGCTGTTGACGCGGATGCCATCTTGGGCCAGCTCCAGCGCCATGATCTTGGCGAGGCTGATGAGGGCGCTCTTGGTGGTGTTGTAGATAGAGAGCCCCGGCCCGCCGGCCTCGCGCCCGAAGATCGAGCTGACGAAGAGGATGGCGCCGCCGCCGGCCGCGCGCAGGTGCGGGATGGCGGCCCGGCTCGTGCGGATGTGCGCCCGCAAGTTGAGGTCGAGGATGGCCTCCCAGTCGTCGTCGGTGGTCTCGGCGAAGGGCTTGCGGCGGTTGCCGCCGACGTTGTTGACGACGGCGTCGAGCCGCCCGAAGCGCTCGGCGGCGGCCTCGACGAGGCGGGCCGGGGCGCCGGCGTCGGTGAGGTCGAGCGGGAGCGCCAGCACCTCGGCGCCGCGTGCGCGGAGGGCGCCGGCGGTCTCGTTCAGCGCGTCTTCCCCGCGTGCGCAGAGGACGAGGCGGCACCCCTCCTCGGCCAGCGCCGTGGCGATGCCTCGCCCGATGCCCCGGCTGCCGCCGGTGACGAGGGCCACTTTATCGGTCAGTCCCAGATCCATTTCGAGGTCCTTCGGTATCGGATGTATGCGTCGGTGCCGCCCATTTTCAGCCAGCGGCGAACCAATCGCCAGCCGCCGCGTGTTTCTTCGCGCAAACTTTGGCGAACGACGACGACCCCCGAGCCATGCCCGAGCCCGACCCCGCCCCGGCAGACGCCCCGCAGACCTTCGAGGCCGCCCTGCAACGGCTGGAAGCGCTCGTCGAGCAGATGGAGCACGACGAGACGAACCTGGAGGCGGCCCTCGCTGCCTACGAGGAGGGCGTGGGGCTGGCGCGCTACTGCCTCGAACGCCTCGACGCCGCCGAACTGCGCGTACAGGAGCTGGCCCTCGAGTGACGGCAGCGCCGGAATACCATCCCCGATCCGTGTCTTCCCGATGCTTCGTATCCTTCTGACTGCCCTGCTGGCCGGGCTGCCGCTGGGCGGCGTGGCGGCGCAGACCGTCGAGTACACGATCCCCGAGACGGTGGAGCTGGTGCCGGGGCGGCTGGCGGTGACGTTCGCCGAAGAGGTGAGCGAGCCCGTCGCACGGGCTCTCGTCGAGCGCGCCGGGTACCGGGTGGTGGAAGCGCATTTTCATCCCGTGCGCCTCACGGCGCAGACCGAAACCCTGCTGACGCCGGCGCAGGAGGCCGCGCTGCGGGATCACCCGGCCGTCATCGGGCTCGACGTGCTGGACCGCTTCGCCCCGATTCCACCCGCCGAGCACCCGGCCGAGGCCCTGCGCTACGAGGTCATCCTCGTCCTCGCGCCCGGCATCACCGCTGCGGAGGCGCGGCAGCACGCCAGCCGGGTGCCGGCGCTGCGGTTCGGCGCGCCCCACCGCCTCCCGAACGACCTGATCATCGCCGTCGAGGCGGGCGGCGAGGAGCAGGCCATCGACGCCCTCGGCGCGGTCCCGCTCGTACGCTATGTGACGTATCTGATGAAGGACGACGGCTGAGCGGCGCCCGCGATCTTCGCGCGCCGGCCGGCGTACCACGCTCCGACGCCCTCCCGCCACCCTCGCCGTGCCGCCCGATGCCCGACCGCCTAGCCGACCTCCCCGACGACGCCCGCTGCTGGGTCTTCGCCGCCGAACGCCCGCTCAATGAGGACGAGCAACACGCTGTGCTCGACCACCTGGACCGCTTCTTCGACGGCTGGCGTTCGCACGGGCGCCCGGTGGAAGGGGCCGCCGCGATGCACGAGGGGCGCTTCCTCGTGGTGGGCGGCCTGCGCGACGACGCCGGCATCTCGGGCTGCGGCATCGACGCCGTCGTGCGCGAGATCGAGGCGGCGGCCGGGGCGCTGGGCACGGGCTGGCTCACCCCGTTGCTCGTCTTCTGGCGCGACGCCGACGGCACCATCCAGCACGGCCCGCGCGGTACGTTCCGCCGCCTCGTCCGCCAGGGCGCCGTCACGGCCGGGACGCCGGTCTTCGACCTCTCGCTGACCACCCTGGGCGAGCTCCGGCGGCACGGCCTCGAACGCCCCGCCGGCCGATCCTGGCACGCGCGCGTCTTCCGCATCCCCGAGGCCACCGCGAGCCGCTGAGCCGGGCCAGCGCTACGCCTCGGCCCCCGCCTCTTCGGCGGCCAGCCGCTGCCCGCAGCAGGGGCAGTACGCGGCGCCCTCCGGGATCTCGACGTCCGCCTCCTCGTCGTCGTCCTCCCCGTCGTCTTCGTCGACATCGCCGTGCTTGCGCTGGACGGCCTCGTGAAAGCCGTTGGAGAGGATGCCGGCCGGAAGCGCAAAGAGGCCGATGCCGAGCAGGCTGATGACCCCGCCGAGCAGCTTGCCCAGCGTCGTCACCGGGTAGACGTCTCCGTAGCCTACGGTGGTGAGCGTGATCACGCCCCACCAGAGCGTCTCGGGGATGCTCCCGAACTTGTCCGGCTGGGCGTTGTGCTCGGCGAAGTACATCAGGCTGGAGGCGAAGACGAGCACCACGAGGACCGCCGAGAGCGCCAGGATCAGCTCCGCTTTCTTCTCGCGCAGCACGTCGCTCAGCAGCGTGATGGTGCGCGAATAGCGGCCGAGCTTGAGCAGGCGGAAGAGGCGGAAGAGGCGCAGCGCCCGGATGGCGCGCAGGTCGATGCTCGTGAACTTCGGCAGGTAGAACGGCAGGATGGCGGCCAGGTCGATGAGCGCGCCCGGCGTCACGGCGTAGCGCAGCCGCCCCCACACCGGGTGGTCGTACTCGTCGCTCTCGATGCTGGCCCAGAGACGCAGCAGGTATTCTACCGAAAAGACGATCACGGAGAAGACCTCGAACCCGCGAAACCACCCCAGCAGGTGCTCGTCGAGGCGCTCGACCGTCGAGACGATGACCGCGCCGACGTTGAGCAGGATGAGCGTGATGATGAACCACTGCACGCCCTTCGCCACCGGGTCTGAGGGGCGCGTGCTTTCGAGGATCTCGTGGGTGCGCTTCCGGATGCGCCTGATCATGCCGTCGCGGGCTTCGGTTCCTGCGTCGATCCCTGCGCGTCCTCGGCGTCGTCTTGCTCCAGGTACGGCACGTCGTCGGTCTCGCGGGGCAGCACGTACCGGAAACCGGCTTTCAGCAGCATGAAGAGGCCGAAGGCGCCCAGCCCGAGGGCGACGGCGCCGATGTACCAGTGGCCATACGGCTGGCGGTTCAGCATGCGGAAGAAGCCGCCGATCCCCATCACCTCGCTGGGATCCTGCTGCCACCCGGCCACGACCAGGTACCCGCCGAGGGCCATAAAGACCACGGCCCGGCCGGCCAGCCCGATCCGCCCGACGACGGCCATCGCGGACGAGGCGCCGCCGCCCACGCCGGAGGTGTCGAGGTACCGCATGAAGCCGGCGGTGGCGGCGCCGTAGAGCTGGTAGAGCGCGACGGCCACCACCGCGGCGCCCAGCACGGCCACGGCCACGCGCCCGGCCGGATGCTGCATGAGCTGGATCGTCCAGTCGTCTTTGGGATCCCGGAGGGCGCCCTGCCCGGTGACGAACCAGTAGCCCGCCCAGGCCGCCAGCCCGGCGTAGCTGAGGCCGCTCAGCAGCAGGCCCGCGCGCCGTGCCAGCCCGTGCCACGAGCGCCCCCGCTCCTCGACGTCCGCCACGGCCTGGACCCCCCGCCAGAGCACGTAGACGATGAGCCCGATCACGATCCCGCCGAGCAGGATCCGGCTGAAGGGCCAGCTGCGGACGTGCTGGGCCGCGCCCTCCGCGCCGGTGAACGCCCCGCCCCACCCCAGGATGCCCATCACCGCGAGCGCAGCCACGAGCAGATAGACGGTACCGATGGCGGCATAACCCAGGCGGGCGAGCTGGCCTACCCAGCGCGGGGCGTGCCGGGCCAGGTGCTTGCCCTTTTCGAGCGCATCCACGGCGAGAGGGATCTGTGAAGGAACCGGGCGACAGCGTTCCGTACCGCCGCCGCGCAGCCCTGGTTCGGGCCGCTCGACCCGAGATTACGGCATTCTCACGTCGCGCGGCCGGCCGCCGCCTCGGCCTGCCCGTAGAGCACCACCTCCAGCGGCTGGTGGCGCGCCCGCTCGATGCGGGCGTACCGCTTCTGAAACTGGGCCATCCCGAAGTCCACGAAGTCGTCTGCGGTGAGGCCGAAGGGGATGTCGTCGCCGTAGGGTTCAAGGCTCTCGGCGATGATCTGCACGGCCAGGGGGAGGAGGTCGTTCATGCGCCGGTCGATGACCGTCCAGAGGGGTTCGCCGTGCTCGGCCACGAGGCGCGAGAGCAGGAAGACGCCGTAGGCGATGTGGCGCGACTCGTCCTGCTGCACCTGCTGCACCATCGCCCGGAGGCCCGGCATCAGGTCGTTGCGCTCCAGCATCGCATAGTAGGCGTGGTATCCCGTCTCGGCCAGCACGCCCTCGACGACCATCTGATACGTGACGGCGGCCTCGGCGAGCGCCTCGGGGGCGGCGTCGGCGCGGAGGCGGTCCATCGCGCGCGGGAGCACGTCGAGGAAGATGCGGCGGTAGGCGTCCGTGTAGTACCGCTCGAGGCCGTCCTCGACGCCCGCGATTTCCTCGAGCACCCGGTGGAAGGCCTCGACGTGCTTGGCCTCTTCCCAGAGATAGGTGGTGAGGAACAGCTCTTCCTCGACCCGCCCCTCGGCGGCCGCGACCTGGAGCAGCGGCAACAGGTCGTACGTCACCGATTCTTCGCCGGCCTCGAAGAGCGTCGTCAGGCGCAGCAGCAGGTCGCGCTCGCGCTCGTTGAGCCCCAGCCAGTCCTCGCGGTCGTGCGCGAGGTCGAACGCCCTCGGGTCCCAGACGCCGAGGCGCTTGGCCTTCTGGAACAGCTGCATCGGGTAGAGCCGGCCGTCGAGGCGGCGGCGGGCCGTAGTGAAGGCGGTGCGGTAGGGCTCCATCGGGCAGGCCGGTGTGGGGAGGGCGTGGCGGGGCCTGAGAAGGTACGAACCGGGGGGTACAGATCGTATATTCCCGCCCACCCAACCCCCTTCTTCCGTGCCTTTTCCCACGCTCGACGACGACGGCCAGACCGTCACGCTCGATCTGCACGGCGCCGCCGTGGACGACGCGCTCGCCCTCAGCATCCGTGTGGTGGAGGCCGCCGCGCGGCGGGGGCGCGGGACCGTGCGAATCGTCCACGGCGCCTCCACCCGCGGCGGCGGGCGGCGCACGATCGAGCAGGCCCTCCACGCGCACCTCGACCAGGGCGGGTTCGCCGGCATCGCCAGCGCGTGGCGCGGCGACGGCCACCTGCTGCTCGCCCTCCCCCTCGCGTCCGAGACGGACCCCACCCCGCTGCGCCTGCGCGACCTCCTGTAGGCCCCGGTTCCAGCAGCGCCGTTTGCCGCGCGGGCTATAGTAATGCCCTGCAGGCGCGATACCCTGGATACAGGGGTGATCCATCCGCCCCGGGAACGTCGCATATCTGGAAAAGGAGCGCCGGGAGGCCTCCGGAGGCGCACGCCGTGAATCGACCTACCGCACACCAGCTCGACGCATACCTCCAGCGCGTCGTGGAGACGGTCCGGGAGATGCGGGCGCTGGATGTAGCGACGGACGACGCGCACCACCGCGCGCTCGAGGCGAGCCGGCAGGTACAGGCCGTCCTCGCCATGTACCGGCACCAGCTCAAGCACCTGCAACCGGACGATCGCGACGCCGTTGAAGCGGGCGGCGCGGTCGCCTCGCAGCCCGCCTGGCACCGTTCAGCTTGAAAATCCTGTCCCTTGTCCGGTTATCGCGCCCGGAGCCGGATACCGCTTCCCGCCTGGCGCGTTAGTGAGTGCGATGCCTGACCAGCGCCCCGGAGGGGCTCGCACCGTGCGTGTTCGCATCGGCATAACGACGTCGTTCCAGGAGCAAGAACAGCGCCTGCACCATACCTACGTGCGCGCCGTTGAGCGCGCCGGGGGGCTGCCGCTGCCCGTGCCGATGCTCGACGACGCGGAGGCCACGCGCGCTTTCGCCGACCTGCTCGACGGCCTCGTGATCACCGGCGGGCCGGCCATCGTGGAGGGCCTCGTCGGGACGCTGCCCGACGACCTCGACGAGACCGACCCGATCCGCCGCGCTGCCGACCGCCGCCTGCTGGACGCGTTTCTCGAGACGCCCCGCCCCGTGCTCGGCATCTGCTACGGGATGCAGCTTCTGAACGCCCGCGCCGGCGGCACGCTCTACGCCGACGTCGAGCGGCAGGTGGAAGGCACCGCCGTGCACGGCGCCCAGCGCGGCGGCGAGCCCCACCCGATCACCGTCGTGCCCGGCACGCACCTGCACGCGCTCCTCGGAGCCGACGTGCTGGAGGTCAACACCCGGCACGTGCAGGCCGTGGCCCGCCCCGGCGACGGCTTCCGGGTGGCCGCCCGCGCGCCGGACGGCACCATCGAGGCCATCGAAGACGAGGACGGCCGCATCCTGGGCGTCCAGTTCCACCCCGAGCGGATGGGCGAGGCCATGCAGCCCCTGTTTCGCCACCTGGTGCGCCAGGCCCGCCGCCAGAAGAACGAGGTGCCCGCCTTCTGATCCGACCCGCCCCCACGAGGTAACGCCCGCCCCCTCGCGCCCGTTGTACAGACGGGATCGCCCGTGCCCCCTGAGTTCCCGCTGCCCGGACACCCCATGCCTGATTCTGAGTATCTCCCGGACGACCCGCTCCCCGCCGACGGCGCCCCCGACCCCGACGGCGCCCCGTCCCCGGACGCCGAGACGCCCGAGCCGACCGTCGAGCGCGGCACGCGGCGCACGGCCGTGCTGCTGCTGGCCGTACTCATCCTCGTACCCCTCCTGCTCGTCCTCTCCGGCGGGTTCGACCTGCTCGCGCAGAGCATCCTCCTGCGGCTGACCAACACGCAGCCCGCCATCGAGGCCACGGACGTGCGCCCCGTGGAGGTCAACCGCCGCGCCGCCACCTACACGTTCGAGGAGAGCGCCCTCCACCCGCACCGCCTCTACCCCGAGTACTTCGAGGCCGAGCTGGAACGGCTCCCGCTGGCCGCCCCCTCTACGCGCCTCGTCACCCCCTTCCGCGACCTGCTCGACGTCTACATCACCCGGCAGGGCCGCGATGACAACTTCACGGTCCGCGTCCTCGACCAGCGCACCGGCGAGACGCTGGAGGTCTACGAACTCGACGACGAAAAAGCTCGCTACCAGCGCACCGGGACGGCCAACTGGGGCGCCATCGACAAGCTCCGCCGCGAGCAGACCCGCCGCCTCGTGGACAAGTACGCGGCGCGCGGCATCCCCCGGCAGGCCATCTCGGTGAAGTGGGGCCGCGCCGACCAGGTGCGCGAGGCCCGCCGGCGCGAGGCGCCGTTCATCGACTACGAGGTGCGCCTCGCACGCCTGCTGGGCCTGAGCCTCCTGGTGACCGAGATCGGGACGGTCGAGACCTTCAACGACGACCGCCTCGTCTCGTCGGTGGGCGCGCGCAGCCGCTACCAGATGATGCCCTACCTGCTGCGCAAGAACAACATTCAGCGGTACCGACTCAAGACGGCCTACGGCAACCGCATCGACGTCTACGAAGAGTGGCACCCGATGCTCACCATGGAGCCGGCCTTCACGCTCGTGCGGGGCTATGCCAACGCCGTCGGGCACGAGATCCCCGGGATCTCGGCCTACCATACGGGGCCGGGCAACCTGTTCACGCTCTACCGGATGTTCCTCACCGAGGCGCCGGAACTCATCGGGCCGGGCACGACGGTGGTGGACGCCTACCTCTGGGCCCTCACCGAAGGCTACGACACCGTCTCGTCCCGGACGAGCTTCAAGGAGTACTCGCGCGGCTACCTGCCCTCGGGCTACGGCGCCCTCCGCGCCACCGAATCCATCCCGGTCGATACCGTGGCGACGTTCCTGGCCGAGCGGGTCCAACTGGCTCCGGGCAAGAAAGTCTACCTGAGCGACCTCCTCGACGGCCTCGAAGCGAGCCGGGCCATGCTCCACTGGGGGCCGATGACGGATGTGGACGATCTCTACGAGCGCTTCCGCCGCCTCAACCCCCACATCCACCTCCCCGCCCCCGCAGAGGGTGGGGGCGTACCCGCCCGCGGCGACGTGCTGCTCACGCGCGAGGCCGGCGACGCCCCCGTGCGCTTCTTCCTCCCGCTCAACGCCTCCGACGTGCTCGCCCTGAGCGGCCTCGACGTCTTCGACGACGACGCCACGTTCCGCTACGACCGGAACACGTACCGGCCGCCCCGCCCCTCGGAGCGCACCGTCTGGGACGAGCAGTACGAGCGCCTCGTGGAAGACATCGCCCACTTCGGCTTCACCCAGGCGAACCGCCAGCAGCTCCTCCGGCTGGATGCCAAGTTCAGGGAGCTGGCCGAGGCCAACCCGGACTCGCGCTACCGCCAGCTCCAGCGGGACGTGATCCGCACGCACCGCGAGCTCTGGAGCTTCGCCGGCTGGGAACGCCTCTCCGAGGCCGCCAACGCCGTGCGCGGCCAGCTGCGCCTCCCGGCCCGCCCCCCGACCACCATCCAGCGCGTCCCGCCGCGCCCGCCCACGCCCCGCACGGACCAGTGACCGCGCGGCGCGGAGGCGCTCAGGGCTCCACCCGGAGCGCGTCTCCCAGCCGGAGCGTGCCGCCGCGCCGGACCACGAAGAGCGCGCCCCGGTACGGCCCCACCCGGACGGCCTCGTAGGCCTCCAGGCTCGTCCGATCCCGAAAGACGGTGCAGGGGCGGTGCGCGCGGTCGCTGCGGACCAGCACCACCTCGCTCCCCGCCCGCACGACGTCGCCCGGCTGCAGCGCGGCCAGGTCGAGCCCTTCGGTGATCAGGTTGTCTCCGACGCGGAGCGGATCCACGCCGAGGACGCGGAGCACCTCCCGGCTCATCGCAGACACCTCGCGGCCCGGCACGTACTGCCCTCGGTAGAACGACTTGCGCGCGTGGTCCCCGGCGAAGCCCTTCCCGGCGATCACCTCGACGGCCTCGCGGGCCGCATGGCGCCCCGGCGCCGGCGTTTCTACCAGGTGCGCAACCGTGCCGTTACGTCCCAATTCGAGTGCTACGAGCCTGTCCAGCAGGGCTTCCACGCGGGCTCCTTCATACGTCATCATGCGTAGGTACTTGGTAGTTAGGCAACACACCATGAACCGTCAGCGCGCGCCGGCGCGCCGGACATAGACCCCACCCTCTCATGAAGGTACGCCCTGCAGCCCAATACGACCGCTCGCTCTGTTGGACGATGCGCGTCACCGGGGTGCTCCTCGCCCTCGGCTCCGTCTTCTTCCTGCTGCGTGACATCGGCCTCGGCGTCACCGACGACTGGTTCTTCGGGATCGCCACGGGGCTGGGGCTGCTGACCTTCGCAGCCAGCTTCTGGCCGCATCGCCACGTGGCTACCGACGAGCAGCCCCTGCTGCGCCGCTCCACGCCGCGCAAGCGCTCCACCCGGCAACCGGCCCTCTCGGCCGCGCCGGTCCGCTCGACCGCCTGACGCGGACGGCTCTCCCGCCCATCGCGAAACCCGCCTTCCTTCATGGACGGCGGGTTTCGTCGTGTTCTGTGGTTTCGTAGTTTCCGGCCCCACCGCCCCTTCTCGCTTTCTCGATTCGCGATGCATCCGATCTGGCACGAAATCAAAGCGATCGATACGAGCCGCAAGGCGCTGCGCTCGTTCGGCCTCGTCGTCGGCGGCGTGCTGCTGGTCATCGCGGCCGTCATCGTCTGGCGCAGCGGGTGGACCCTGGGGCCGGCCGCCCGGTGGGTGGGCGGCATCGGCGCGGCGCTCGCCGTGCTCGGCCTGGTCCTGCCGGCCGTGCTGCTGCCCGTCTACCGGGTCTGGATGGCGCTGGCCGTGGTGCTGGGGTTCGTGATGACGCGCGTGATCCTGACGCTCGTCTACTTCCTCGTGCTCCTGCCCATCGGCCTCGTCCGCCGGATGCTCGGCAACGACCCGATGCACCGCCACCCGGATCCCACGGCCTCGACCTACTGGCTCCCCCACGAAGACACCCCGCCCGAACGGCTGGAGAAGTATTATTGAGGGGATGAGGGGACTGGGGACTGGGGTTCTTGCCGCGCCCCCCAGTGGCCAGTCCCCAGTCGCCAGTCCCTCTCACAGAATATCCCACGGGGCGTCGGCTTCGGTGGTGCGTTCGCGGGCGCGGTGCATGAGCAGGTCGTGGAGGCCCGGCGGGTCGTCGCTGGCGGGGCGGTGCTGGACGTAGGTGCCGTCCGGGCGCAGGTCCCACGCGAGGCGGCGGTCTTCGAGGCAGAAGCGGAGCAGCCGCTGCAGGCGGCGGCGCAGGCCCTTCTCCTCGACCGCCACGCACACCTCCACGCGGTCGTCGAGGTTGCGCCGCATCCAGTCGGCACTCCCGATGAGGATCTGGGGGGTGCCGTGGTTGTGGAAGTAGTAGACCCGGCTGTGCTCCAGGAAGCGCCCGACGATGCTGAGCACCCGGATGTTCTCGCTGTACTTCTTCAGGCCGGGCCGCAGCCGGCAGTGGCCGCGCACGATGAGGTCGATCTTGACGCCGGCCTGCGAGGCGCGGTAGAGCTCCTGGATCATCTCGACGTCGTCGAGGCCGTTCATCTTGGCGATGATGCGCCCCGTGCCGTGCTTCTTCTGGTGGCGCACCTCCTGCCGGATCATCTGGGTGAAGGCGGCCCGCATCTCGCGCGGGGCCACGATGAGCTTGCGGTAGTGCTGCTCCGGCGCGTAGCCGGTGAGGTAGTGGAACAGGTTGATCATGTCGTAGCCCACGTCCGGCGCGCACGTGAGCACGCCCAGGTCCGTGTAGAGCCGGGCCGTGGTGGGGTTGTAGTTGCCCGTGCCGATGTGGCAGTAGGTGCGCAGCCCGTCCTCCTCCTCGCGGATGACGAGCGTCACCTTGGAGTGCGTCTTGAGGCCCACGAGGCCGTAGGTGACGTGCACGCCGGAGCGCTCCAGCCGCTGCCCCCACTCCAGGTTGTTGGCTTCGTCGAAGCGGGCCTTCACCTCCACCAGCACCGCCACCTGCTTGCCCGCCTCCGCCGCACGCATCAGCGCCGCCACGATCGGCGACTCCTCGCTCGTCCGGTAGAGCGTCTGCTTGATGGCCAGCACCCGGGGGTCCACGGCGGCCTCCTCCACGAACCGCTGCACGCTGTGGCGGAACGACTCGTAGGGATGGTGCACCAGCAGGTCCGCCTTGCGGATGACGCTGAAGATGTCCGGCGCATCTTCGGATTCGCCTTCGAGCAGCAGGCGCGTGGGCACGACCGGCTCCCACGGCTCGTACTGGTGCTCCGGGAAGGCGGCGTCTGCCAGGGCGAAGCCGGCGCTGTAGTCGAGCAGCTGATCCGACTCGTAGAGGTCGTCCGGGGCCAGCTGGAGTTCGCGCACGAGGAGTTGGCGCATGGCCGGCGGCATGGCGCTGTCCACTTCGAGACGGACGACGGAGGCGAAGCGGCGCTCGCGCAGCTCGTCCGAGATCATCTCGATCAGGTCCTCGGCCTCCTCCTCGTCGCGCTCGATGTCTGCGTTGCGCGTGACGCGGAAGGCGTGGACGCTGACGATCTCCATGCCCCGGAACAGCTCGTGGAGGTTGTGCTGGATGACCTGTTCGAGCGGCACCACGCGCTGCTCGTCCAGCGGCACCCACCGGCCCCGGCTCGTGGGCACCTTGATGCGGGCGAAGTGCATCGACCCGCGCGCCGGGTGCCGGAGCCCGACGGCCAGCGACATGCTCAGGTTGGAGATGAACGGGAACGGATGGCCGGGGTCGACGGCCAGCGGCGTCAGGATCGGGAAGATGTTCTCCTGGAAGTACCGGTGCAGGCGCTTCTTCTGGTGCTTGGAGAGCTCGCCATAGTCGTGCACGTGCAGGCCGAGGCGCTCCCGCATCAGCGGCCGGAGCTGGGCCCAGACCTCGCCCATCGTGCCGTAGAACGGCAGGACGGCCTGGCGGATGAGCTGGAGCTGCTGCTGGGGCGTCCGGCCGTCCGGGGAGAGGCTCCGCACGCCGGCCAGCAGCTGCCGCTTGAGCCCGCCGACGCGCTTGCGGAAGAACTCGTCGAGGTTGGACGACGAGATGGCGAGGAAGCGGACCCGTTCGAGGAGGGGCGTGCGCTCGTCCATCGCCTGATAGAGCACGCGCCAGTTGAAGTCGATCCAGCTCAACTCGCGGTTGAAGTAGAGCGAGGCATGGTCGAGCGTGGCGCTGCGCGGGACGGGGTGCGGGGAGGTCGCGTGGGGGACGGAGAACTCGACGTCCGGCGCTTCGGCGCTCGGCGGCGGCGGCGCGGCGGCCGTTCCGTTGCCTCCCGCCTCCGTGTGCTCGGCGGTCTGTGTCTGCGGCTCGGCCTGGTCCTGCTCCGGCATAACGCGTTCTCCTTCGTGGATGGATGAGGCGCCCATCTCCCCTAGACCCCCCGCCGAGCCTCGCGTTCCGCCTCCCCGCTCTATGACGAGGAATCGGCCGCCGCGCCACCTACGCCCCCCTCTTCCCCACCCACGACCCCTCACCAGTCGAGGAACTCGCGCCGGTCGATGCCCTGGCGGAGCTGGAGCAGGTGCATCAGGTGCTCCTGCAGCGCGCGGTCGTCCGCGTCGGCGTGCGGGGCGGCGTAGAGGCGTTCTTTCTGCGCGGCGATGGCGGCGTCCACGCGGCGGAGCTTCAGCAGCCGCATCGCGCTCCGGGCCGACTCGAACGGGTCCGCCCGCCCAACGGTGATGTTCTGCTTGCGCTGCCAGTTGTCGGACGGCTCGTGGCGCTCCATCACCACTTCGGCGGCGAGCGCCTGGACGTCCGCCCCGAAGGAGCCGTCGAAGAAGCGCCGCGTCTCGACGGCGCCGTCCTCGAACATCTGGAGGAGGGCGGCGGCGAGCGTCCGGGGCGGCCCCTCGGAGAACTCGTCGAGCGCCATGTGGCTGAGGATGAACTCGATCATCGGCGCGCCGTGCTGGAGCATGAGGCGGAGCAGCTCGGCCTCCTGCGGCCACACCTCGGCGGGCGGCGGTGCGGCCTGCGCCTCCGGGGCGTCCTCGTAGGCCTCCAGGGGCGGCGCCTCGGGCACGGCGGCCCGCGCCTCTTCGCGCCGCGCGGCGCGCGCCTGCTGCTGGTGCTGCTCGCGCTGGAGATCCGCCAGGACCGGCCGCAGCTGCATGTCGGGCACGCCGAGGACCTCGCTGGCCCGGCGCAGGTACGTCTCCTGCGCCAGCGGGTCCGGGATGCGCGCCACGGTGGCGAGCACGGCGCGCATCGTGGCTGCCTCGCCCTCCGGCGTGTCCAGCCGGCCCGCGCGGCGGGCCGATTCGTAGAGGAAGACGACGAAGTCCTGCCGGTGCTTGCGGGCGTACTCGCGGAACGCCTCGCCGCCGTGCGTGCGGACGTACGAGTCCGGGTCTTCGCCGCCGGGGAGGGCGACGGCGTAGGCCGCGAGCCCCTGTTCGAGGACGAGGTCGATGCCGCGCAGGGCGGCCTCGGCACCGGCGGCGTCGGCGTCGTAGAGCAGCAGGATGCGCTTGACGTAGCGGCCGAGGGCCTTCACCTGCTCGGCCGTCAGCGCCGTCCCGCTGCTGGCCACCACGTTCTCGACGCCGGCCTGGTGGAGCGAGATGACGTCCGTATACCCCTCCACGAGGATCACCTCTTCCTCCCGCCGCGCCTCCTGCTTGGCCTGGTACAGGCCGTAGAGCACCTGGCTCTTTGTGTAGACCTTCGTCTCGGGCGAGTTGATGTACTTGGGCTGGTCGGGGTCGGGCGCGAGGATCCGCCCGCCGAAGCCGAGCACCTTGCCGACGTGCGAGAAGATGGGGAAGATGACGCGCCCCCGGAAGCGGTCGTAGTGCCCGCTGCCGTCCTTGCGAGGCAGCACCAGCCCGGCTTTCTCCAGCATCTCGGGCGCGATGTGCTGCGCCTCGGCGGCGGTCAGGAGGGCGTCCCAGCGGTCCGGCGCGTAGCCCAGGCCGAAGCGCTTGATGGTCTTCGGTGGGAAGCCGCGCGCGTGCAGATAGTCCAGCGCCGGGCGGCCGGCGTCGGTCCGGGTGAGCTGCTCGTAGAAGAACCGCGCGGCGAAGCGGAGGGCGTGATAGATGGACTCGACCTCGCTGGCGCGCTCGCGCTCCTCGGCGTCCTGCTCGGGCAGCGGAATCCCGGCGCGCTCGGCCAGCAGCCGGATGGACTCGATGAAGCCCAGCCCCTCTACCTGCATCACGAACCGGAAGACGTCGCCGCCGGCATGGCACCCGAAGCACTTGTAGATGCCCATCGCGGGATTGACGCTGAACGACGGCGTCTTCTCGTTGTGGAACGGGCACAGGCCGAAGTAATTCGAGCCGCGCTTCTTGAGCTGCACGTAGTCGCTGACGACGTCCACCACGTCGGAGGCCGCCCGGACCTCCTCTACCTTGTCGTCAGGGATGCGCATGACAGGGGATGTTGCGACCGCAGCGGCCGGGGCCTCGGAATCAGGCGTCCGTGCGGGGCGTGGCGGGCGCTTCGTGCGTGGCGTCCTCGACGGGGCCGACGTCCGGCTTCTCGGAGCACTGGCAGGCGTTGAACGTGAAGGGGAGCAGCAGGAAGGCGAGGAAAAGCAGGCGTTTCATCGGGCTCGGGCTCGCTGGTGGACGTCGGGCTTCGGCCAATATACGCACGCCTTCGTGCCCGGTGCAGGCCCGGCGGCCTCGCCGCGCCGGGTATAGCATAGTCTTCATCTTTTTCGGCCCGTCGCTATCTTTTCCGTCGGCGCTGCCGTGCGCACCCGCTCCTTTCACACCCTCCCTCCGGCTCTCCCGTGATCATCCTCGGCATCGACATCGGCGGCTCGGGCATGAAGGCGGCCCCGGTGAACGTCGCCACCGGCCAGCTCGCCGATGACCGGCACCGCATCGACACGCCCAAGCCCGCCACGCCCAAGGCGATGGCGCGCGTCGTCAAGAAGCTCGTCCGCGCCTTCGACTACCAGGGGCCCGTCGGCGTCGCCTTTCCCGCACGCATCAAGCGGGGCGTGGCGCTGACCGCCACCAACATCCACAAGCGATGGCTGGGCACCAACGGCGAGGCCCTCTTCGCCGAGGCCGCCGGCGGCCCCGTCCGCCTGCTCAACGACGCCGACGCCGCCGGCGTGGCCGAGATGGCCTTCGGCGCGGGCAAGGGCCGCGACGGCGTCGTGCTGATGCTCACCTTCGGGACGGGCATCGGCTCGGGGCTGTTCATGGACGGCATGCTGGTGCCCAACACCGAGTTCGGCCACTTCGAGCTCGACGGCCGGAACGCCGAGCGCTACTGCGCGGACAGCGCCCGCCGCCGCAAGGACCTCTCGTGGGAGGAATGGGCCGGCCGCGTCCAGCGCTACCTCGACCGCGTCGAGTTTCTCATCCACCCGGACGTCATCATCCTGGGCGGCGGCGTCAGCCGGCCCCGCAAGCTCCGCCGGTACATCCACCTGCTCAAGACGCAGGCGGACCTCGTCCCGGCCCAGCTTCAGAACGAAGCCGGCATCATCGGCGCCGCCGTCGCCGCCAAGAGCCTCCTCTCGGCCGGAGACACCATCCACGCCGAGGCCGGCTGACGGCGTATCCGTCCCGGAAGCTACCGGGCCACCACCACGCGGCGCACGGCCTGGACGGGGCCGCCCGTGCCCTGCGCGGCCATCCGCACGAGGTAGACGCCGCCGGCCACGGGCCGCCCGGCGTGGTCCCGGCCGTCCCACGCCGTGGTGTGCGAGCCGGCCTGCATCGGCCGGTCCAGGAGCGTCGCCACCTTCCGGCCCAGCACGTCGAAGACCTCCAGCGTGACGGCGCCGGGCGCGGCGAGCGTGAAGCCGACCGTCGCGGCCTCGGTGAACGGGTTCGGGAAGACGGCGTGCAGGGCGAAGGCGCCCGGCGCCGGCTCGGGGTCGTCGGCCGAGGTGACGGTGCTCAGCACGTCGTCCCAGAGGGCCTGCGCGGCCCGCGCGCTCTCCAGCAGGGCGGCCTCGCTGCCGCCGCCGATGAGCGCGAAGGCGACGTCGATGGAGGCGCCGGGGTCGAGCCGGTACGGGCCGGCGCCGACGAGCTGCGAGGCGTCCGTGCGGCTGAGCGTCCGGCTCTGGATGCCGTTGCTGAGGAACGCGAACTTCTCGGTCTCGGTGAAGCCGCCGCCGACGGCGTCGCGGTAGATCTCGGTGGGGTTGTTGATGGCGCGGTAGTGACTGCCGGCCTCGGGCGTGAGCAGGAACGCGCCGGCGGCCAGCGTCGCCGACGGACCGTTCTGGATGTAGCCGAAGCCGAGGGCGTCGTCGAACCGCGCGAAGTCCGCGCCGGGGTCGGTCTGGCTGACGTCCCAGTCGAGGAAAAGGCCCGCGTGGAAGCCCTCGATGGGGTCGTCGGTCTCGTTCGTGATCGTGTAGCGGATCACCATGAAGTCGTCGTGGGCGGGCGTGTCGTCGATGTAGCTGACCTGGTAGATCGAGACGCCGAGGGGATCGGGGGCGGGGGCGTCGGTGATCGTGACCTCGCCCTGCTCGGTGGTGAAGCCGCCGGGGCGGACGATCTCCAGGAACGAGTCATCGGCCCGCGCGAAGTCTTCGTGCTGGTCCTGCGCGGTCGAGGTGCCGCGCACGGAGTCGCTCACCCGTTCGGGGCCGGTGGCCACGAGCAGGCCGCCCTCGAAGAGCAGGCTGTTGCCGTTCCACACGAAGCCGCTCCCGGGCGACTCGCCCTGGAAGCCGAGGTAGCCGATGTTGCCTTCGTCCGTCACGGAGACCGAGAGCTGCGCCGTGGCGTGGCTGGCGAAGGCCGACTCGTTGGCGGTCAGGCGGATCACGGCGACGTCCGCGTAGCCGGAGGCGTCTTCGATCTCCACGAAGAGCACGAGCTGGCGCGGGTCGTCGTCCGGCGGGGTGACCTGGAACGAGACGGTCGCCTGCGCCGTGCCGCCGGAGGCGATGGCGCCCACCGTGTCGTCGGTATCGACGAGCGTCACGGCGGGGTCGTCCGTGCCCAGCCGCACCGTGACGCCGTCGGCATCGGCGAGGTGGTTGACGAAGGAGAGGTTGAGCGTGGCCACGTCGCCGGTGGAAAGCTGGCGGTTGCCGTCGTCGTCGAGGAACGTGACGTCGGTGAGGCGGATGGCGGGGTTGTCCGTCTCGGTGACGGCGCGCAGCGCGTTGACGCGGCCCAGCCCGAGGCGCCCCGCGAAGGCGGGGTTGAAGTCGTCGATCGAGTCCGACGTGACGCGGAGGCGCTCGCGGAGCTGGTCGGCGGTGAGCGTCGGGTCCATCGTCTTGACGAGGGCAGCCACGCCCGCCACGAGGGGCGACGAGAACGAGGTGCCGCTGGCGGTGCCGTAGGCGTTGCCGGGCAGCGGCACGTTGATGCGGCAGCCGGGCGCGTAGACGCTCACGCTCCGGCCGAAGTTGGAGCCGCAGAGGCCCTGCGTGTCCTTGAGCGTCGCGCCCACGGCCAGCACGCGGTCGTAGCTGGCGGGGAACGACGGGAAGCGGTCGCTGCTGGTGCCGCTGTTGCCCGCCGAGGCGACGATGAGGGTCCCGTCGTCGGTGACGGCGTCGACGATGCGGGCCTCCAGCTCGGAGGCGCCCGGCCCGCCCCAGCTCGCGTTGACCACGTCGGCCCCCATGAGGGCGGCGTAGAGGAGGCCGCTGTAGCCGAAGCAGATCAGGTTGTCGCGCGTCGGGCAGCCGGCGGCAATCGGCATGAGCCGGGCGTTCCAGCTCGTACCCGAGACGCCCTGGCCGTTGTCCGTCACCGCCGCGGCGGCGCCGGAGGAGGCCGTGCCGTGGCCGAGGTTGCCGGTCAGGGCCGGGCTGGAGGGGTCGGGCGAGCCGTTCTCGCCGGGCGCGCCGCTGCGCAGGTCGGTGAAGTTCCACCCGCGCACGTCGTCGATGAACCCGTTGCCGTCGTTGTCGATGCCGTCATCAGGCACCTCGCCGGGGTTCGTGTAGACGTTGGCCTGCAGGTCCGGGTGC
>JAWWAN010000003.1:0-21087 GCA_033721675.1 Rhodothermales bacterium
GCCTGCCACCGAAACCGCCGACGTGAAGGCCGGCGAGACGACCCCGGTCGAAATCACCCTGACCCCGCGAGCCGACGAGGATGAGGACGACGACGGCGAAGATACCGACGACGAGGACGAAGATACCGACGGCGAGGACGAGGACGACGACGCGTGACGACTGACGCACAGGAGCCCGCCATCGACCCGTCGACGGATCGCATCCGAGCGCACTTCCCCGCCCTGGAGCGCCGCCACGCCGGGCAGCCGGTGGCCTACTTCGACGGGCCGGGCGGGACGCAGGTGCCGCGCGCCGTCGTCGAGGCGATGGCGGACTATCTCTACCACCACAACGCCAACACGCACTGGGCCTACCCGTCGAGCGCCGAGACGGACGCCCTGCTGGAGCAGGCCCGGCAGACACTCGCGGATTTCCTGCGCGCCGCGCCCGAGGAGATCGCCTTCGGCGCCAACATGACGACGCTCACCTTCCACCTCGCCCGCGCCCTCGGGCGGGCCTGGGGGCCGGGGGACGAGGTCGTCGTCACCGAGCTGGACCACCACGCCAATCGCGCCCCGTGGACGGCCCTCGCCCGCGAGCGCGGCGTGACCGTCCGCACCGCGCGCATGGACCCGGCGACGGGCCGGCTCGACGAAGCGCACTTCCTGAGCCTGCTCGGCCCGCAGACCCGCCTCGCCGCCGTCGGCGCGGCCTCGAACGCACTCGGCACGATCAACCCGGTGCGCCGCCTCGCCGACGCCGCCCACGCCGCCGGCGCGCTCGTCTTCGTCGACGCCGTCCACTACGCCGCACACGCGCTCACCGACGTGCAGGCGCTCGGGGCGGACCTGCTCGCGTGCTCGGCCTACAAGTTCTACGGCCCTCACGTGGGGGTCCTCTACGGCCGCCACGATCTGCTGGCCGCGCTCGACTTCCCGAAGCTGATTCCGGCGCCGGATACCGCGCCGGAGCGCGCCGAGACGGGCACGCAGAACCACGAGGGCATCGCCGGGGCAGCGGCGGCGGTAGACTTCCTGGCCGGCCTGGCGGAGGGCGGTGGGCCGCGCCGGGCGCGGCTCACGGCCGCCTTCGAGGCGCTGGGCGCCCATGCCGATGCGCTGCTGGCGCGCCTCTGGGAGGGTCTTGCCGGACTCGACGGCGTGACGTGCTACGGCCCGCCGCCCGGCACGCCCCGCACCCCCACCGTCGGCTTCACCGTCGCAGGCTTCTCGTCCGAGGCCGTCACGCGGCGGCTCGCGGAGGACCAGGGCGTCTTCACCTCCCACGGGGACTTCTACGCCGCCACCGTCGTCGAGCGGCTCGGCGTGGAGGGGCTGGTCCGGGCCGGCTGCGCATGCTACACGACGGCGGCCGAGGTGGACCGCCTCGTGGCCGGCGTCGCCGCGCTCGCCGGGTCCGGCCCGCGCTGATACGAAGAGACCCGGCGCCGGAGGATCCCGCGCGCCGGGTCTCTTTTCCCGATGCGTGATTTACCGATCCCGAAAGGGGATCAGTCGGAGATGCGGAAGGAGAGGCCGCCGTGGAAGCCGATGCTGTTCGCGCCCGGCTCGCCGAAGTTCTCCTCCAGGTACAGGTTGATGTCCCCGATGGTGTACCAGACCTCGGCGAAGGGCCGGATGCGGCCCGCCCCGAAGGCCGAGCCGGCGACGAGGTTGAGCCCGAAGTCTGTGCTCTCGACGAGGTTCGCCTGCGCATCGTCGCCGTTGACCCGGGCGAGCTTGCCGCCGATGCCGACCCACGGGTTGAGGACGGTCTCGATCGAGCCCAGCCCGAGCTTCAGGTTGATATTGGCCTCCAGGCCGGACGCATCGGCATCGATCAGGTAGTAGTCGAAGACCGGGTTGAGCATCAGCTGGAGCTGGTTCATCCGGAAGAGCAGATGCGCCTGGGCGCCGACGGACATCGAGCCTCTGTCTGCCACCTGGTTCGGCACGCGCCCTCCGTACCCGACCTGCGGCATCAGGTCGATCTCGAAGGACTGGCTCTGGGCCGGCGCCGCCGTGAGCGCGAGCAGCAGCAGGAGCGTCGAAACGGAAAGAGCTTTCATAGCAACACAGGATAGAAACGGAAGGAGCCATCCGGCAACGCGGCGGACGCACGGAGATGCGCATCCGCCCCTATGCTGCGAAAAAAAGCCGCGAAAAGCAAGCACCGAGACGCCACACATCTGTAACCGATGGGCTTCGTTACGAGCCCAGCCGGAAGAGCAGGCCGCCGCCGAGCGTCGCGAAGTCGGTGTCGCCGAGCAACGTCACCTGCGCCTGCACGAACGGCTTGAGCGCGCCGAGGCTGAACTCGGCCCCGCCGACGATGTTGAGCCCGACGTCCGTGGTGCTGGTGCCATTCGAGAAGCGCGCCACCCCGACGCCGAGCCCGGAGTAGGGCGTGAAGACCTGATTGTCGAAGCCGAACTTGTAGAGCGCGTTGCCGCTGACCTGGAAGAGGTTGCCGTCGCCCTCGGTGAAGTAATAGTCGAAGACGGGGTTGATCGTGATGGGGAAGGTGAGCATCGTGATCCGCAGGTCGGCCCCGACGAAGGGTTCTTCGATGAGGTCGATATCGACGCCGCCGCGCGGGCCGATCTCGATAGATGCCTGGGCCTGCGCAGTATGCGTGCCGGCGAGCGCAAGGACGCCCAAGAGAAGCAGTAACGTCGTCGTTTTCATGGTCTGAGCGCGTAGTGGTCTGGAAGAGCGAGGGGGCGGGCCGGGCGCGGCGGAGATCTGCGACGAAGGCGCAATTTCCGGCCGTGGCGGGCCGCGTTATTCACAGCCGTGCCTATCTTTGGGCGGTTCGGCTGTTCCACTCCGGCCCGTAAAACGCTGGTAACGCCCACCCGCTTCATGCATGCCTGCCCCCCCGCGCCTGCGGCCCCGAGTGCGCTCCGATGCCTCGCCCTGCTCCTGCTGCTGGCCCTGGCGGCGAGCGCCCCGGCGGCCCAGCCCGGCCCCGTGCGCGGCGTCGTATGGCGCGTGCCGGCCGACCTGGCCCAGGCCACCGAGGACCTCCGCGCGATGCAGCAGGCCGGCGTCGAGGCCGTCCGTACGGGCTTGATCCGCGACGACACGCTGTTGACGCTCGCCGACTCGCTCGGCCTCGCGATCTACCAGGAGCTCCCGCTCGACTTCGTCTCGGCGGCGGCGCTGGTCGATACGCTGGCCTTTGCCGAGCGGCTGCTCGGGGAGGCCCTCCAGCGGGCGAGCGGCCACCCTTCGGCGCGCCACTTCGGGCTGGCTCGCCGCAGCGACACCAGCGCTCCCCGCGCCTGCGCCTTCTTCGAGGCGCTCGCCCAACGTGCCCGCGAGGCGCCCGGCGCCCGGGTCTACTACCTCACCGCGTTCATCGAATCGGACCGCTGCGCCGAGACCGTCGACTTCGTCCTGCTGGACGCTCTGGACGTGGACGCCCCGGCAGCACGCGTGGCGCGGTGGCGCGCGGCCCACGCCGTGCCGGCCGGCCTCGGCGCGCTGGGCACCTGGGTAGGGCCGGAGGCCCGCCCCGGCCTGGAGGATCCCCACTCGCCCGAGAGCCAGGCGCGCTACCTCGAGACCCATCTACGGCACCTCCTCGCAGACACGACGGCCGCCGGGCGGGCCGTCTTCGTCCACCGGTGGCGGGACGTCCCGGTGGCGTCTCCGTCCCCCGTCCACGACCTCGCCCGCCCGACGGCGCACGGCTACGGCCTGCACGCTGCCGGCGGAGCGGCGCGCCCGGCGCTGGCGGTGGTGCGCGGCTTCTTCACCGACGGCCAGACCACCTTCGCCTTCCCGCAGGGTGCGGCCCCGCCGGCGCCCGTCCCGTGGGCGCGGCTGCTGGGCTGGCTCGTCTTCTTGATGCTCGGCGCCACCTATGCCCTCTCGCCCCGGTTCCGGTACACGGTGCCGCGCTACTTCCAGGCGCATGGCTTCTACCGCGACGGGATCCGCGAGGGGCGCGAGGTCTTGCTCGGCTCCAGCATCGTGATGCTGCTGGCCGTGGCGCTCAGCGTCGGCATCCTCGGCACCGTCGTCCTCGACGTGCTGCGGCCGACGGCGGCGTTCCGGCTGGTCTTCTCCGCGCTGCCGGCCTCGGTACAGCAGACGGCGGTAGCGCTGCTGGCCCAGCCCTGGATGCTGATCCTGCTGCTGGGCAGCTTCTACGCGCTCGGCATCGCGCTGTGGGCGTCCCTCCTCGCGCTCGTCTCGCGGAGGCGCCACCCGCTCCTACCCGGCCAGGCTCTGATGCTGGTGCTCTGGGCGCGCTGGCCTCTGCTCGTGCTGCTCCTCGGCGCGATGACGGTGCCCTCGCTGCCAGCTCCCTGGGCGGTGCGCGGCGCGCTGCTGCTGGTGGCCGTCGGCGGCCTCGTCGCGCTCTATGCCCTCATCCGGACGCTCTACGACTATGCCGCCATCACCTACGTGCCGGGGCCGTTCGTGCTGCTGCTGGCCCTCGCGAACCCGATGGTGCTGCTGGCCCTCGCGCTGACGCTCCCGATCTTCGCGCTCGACCTCGACGCGCTGGCCACCTTCGCATGGCACCTCGCCCGCCGCGAGTAGGGGTTCAGGGTCGCTCGGGTGCGTGGGCAGGCAAGCGACGCCGCAGAGCGCCGGGCCGTGCTACCAGTTTCCGTTCTGGAGCGATAGGGTGGCAGGCACCCGCTCGGTCAGGCGTGCCCAGGTCCGGGCGGCGAAGGCATGGAAGGGCTCCTTCTCGTGGAGCGACCCGAAGTGGAGGGCGAACGGCGTCACGTCCATGTAGTCTCCCCGGCCGAGGAGGGCGGCGAAGAAGCGCATGGCGGCCGCCCGCACCCCGACGCCCGGAATGCTGCGCATGCTGTAGATGAAACGGTCGCAGTAGTAGCGGCAGAGGACGTGCTCGAAGTCGGCGTCGTGGGTGGTGAGGCTGCCGATGTAGTCGAGCTGGGGGCTGTAGTGGCCCTGATGCCAGGGCAGCACCGGGAGGCGGTGGCGGCTCATGGCCATCGCCAGGCTCCACTCGCACGACTCCTCGGAGCGGCCTTCGTCGAGGCGGCTTCGGAAGTGCGTCTCGTCGCGCCGGGCCAGGTAGGCCGCGGCGTCGGTGCAGACGGTCTCGGCGAGGGCGCGGTCGCTGGCGTAGATCATGCCGGCCTGCACGCGGGGCAGGTGCGTCAGGCCGAAGTGGCGGAGCGTGCGGCTGCGGCGGCCCAGGAGGAAATCCGTGACGACCCCCAGCCCGCTCTTCGGCCCGCCGAAGTAGAGGTCGGCGCGGTCGAAGCCGGTAGCGGTGAAGCGGTAGGCCGCGAGCTGGCGCCAGAGCGGCTCCGGATCCCGGCACCAGACGATGTCTGCGTCGATGAACAGGCACCGCGCGAAGGGCATGAAGCGGTGCAGGTGGTGCTTGAACCCGACGATGGAGCGATGCGCCTCGGGCAGGTCTTCGAGGACCTCGAAGAGGACGTCGAGGCCGTGCCGTTCCAGCGCCGCGCGGTGCTCGGGCGGGCAGAACAGCGCGACGGGGCGGTCGGGGTCGTGCCGCCGCAACGTCATCACCGAGGCGACGGCGTGGCGCACGTAGCGCTCCGGGCCATACGAGTGGAGTACGTAACCTTCGTCGGGAACAGCCATGGGTGATCTGGGAGACGTCGGCGCGGATCCTCTAATCTACTCCGCGGGCGGCGTGGAGTCCATGCGGGGTATACACAGCGACCGACGAGCGACGCCGCGGGCCGGCGCCTCGGTGCGAGGTGCGGCGCTCGGTCATCCCTCGTCGGTCCTCCACCGGCACAGACGGTGGCTAACGGACGCAGTCAAACGCCGTGCGCCCCCGGCGGGTTCTCGGCGGCCTCAGGAGGTGGCCTGCAACTTCGCCTGTTTCTTCCGAAGGCTCGTCATCAGCGCCTCGAAGCCGCGCTTGCGCACCACGCCCTGGAACGAGCGGGCATAGCCCTCGACCGTGCCGACGTCGTCCAGCACGAGGTTGTGCACGTACCAGGCGCCGTCGTGGCGGCCCAGGTAGTACTCCACCTTCGCGGGCTTGTCCTGGTAGACCGTCGTCGTGCGGACGTACGCGCTGTCTTCGACGACGGTGATCGTCTCGTAGGTGACCTTCGCGTTGTAGATCTCGAGGTCGGCCAGGGACTGGGCGCGGACGATGTCCGTGAAGACGGCGACGAACTCCTGGCGCTGCGCCGGCGTGAGGTCTTTCCAGAACGGCCCGAGGGCCTGCCGGGCCATCTCCTCGAACGAGATGACGCCGTTGACGAGGTCCTCGACGCGCTGGCGCTGCGCGGCGGTGGCGGCCTTCGCGTCGTTCAGCAGAGGCTTGATGGCCTGCTTGAGGTCGCGGTCTCGCTGGTCCAGCATCTGGCGGATCTCCTGGCGGGCGGCATCCTGGGCGGCGGCGGGCCGCACGGCGAGGCCGGCGAGCAGGAGCAGGGCGGCCCCGGCGAGGGCGGCCCATCTATAGAGACGGTGGGTGTGCATCATGGCGGACGGGAGGGTCGCTGAAATCGCGGAATGCATGGCTTGAACGGGCTGTAGGGGAGCAATGTTGGAGCGTTCCGCGATTATTCAACAAGTGTGCCGCTTTCGAGGCGGGCGGCGAGCGTGCCGGTCGCGTCGAAGAGGCGCAGCACGGCCAGGTTGTAGCGGCGGACGGCCTCGTAGTAGCCGGCCTCCAGCCCCAGGTTCTCGCGGACGGCCTTGACGAGGTTCTCGGTGTCGCCCAGCTCCAGGTCGAAGTTGATGTACTCGAACTGGAGCCACTCCTTCGAGATGGTCAGCGCGGTGTCTGCGGCGGCCAGGGCGGCGCGGGCCGTGATCAGATCGCGGTATGCCTTCTCGACCTCGAAGCGGACGAGCTGCCGGACGCCGTCGAGCTGAGCCTGCACCTCGGCCTGCTCGGCCTCGGCCTGCGCCACGCGCGCGCGGGTCTGGAGAAAGTTGAGCTGCTGCCGGACGCCGACGCCGGCGCGCACGCCGCCGCCCCGGAAGGGGTCGCTGATGTAGGGGTTGGGCTGGCGCACGCGCCCCTCGGCGAACCGGTAGCTGGCCTCCAGGCCCACGAAGAGCTTCGGGAAGTAGCCGCTGCGGGCCACACGCACCAGCGCCTCGCGCGCGGCGACGCCTGCCCGCGCCTGCGCCAGCTCGGGCCGGTGCTGCGCGGCCTCGGCCAGGTAGTGCTCCAGCGGCTGGGGCGTGAAGGCCAGCGGCGCCAGCACGCCCTCGGCGGCCGCCACCGCGACGCCCTCGGGCAGCAGCAGCTGGCGCGCCAGCGCCTCGCGCGCCGTCAGGCGGCTCTGCTGCACCTCCACGAGGCGCCGAAGGAACTCCTGCTCGGTGATCCGGACCTGGAACAGGTCGGCGTCGTCCACGCCCGGGTCGCCCTCCTGCAAGAGCCGGTCGATCTCGCGCTTGGCCTGCGCCACCACGTCGCGCGTGCGCTCGGCGAGGCGCAGCAGCTCGTCGGTGACGAGCACGTTGTAGTACAGCTCGGCGGCGCGGAAGGCCACCTCCACGGCCTTGCCCGCCACGGCGGCCTCCTCCACCTCCACCCCCTTGCGCGCCGCGCGAAGGCTTCCGCCCAGCTCGCCCCAGGTGTAGAGCGGCTGGATGGCCTCGACGTCGATCTGGTTGTAGGGGCGGAGATCCTCCCAGTCGTTGCGCACGCCGGGGTCGAGGTAGAGCGCGTCGTCCGGGGGGCGGGGGTCCGGGACGTCGAGGCCGGGAGCGACGGCGTGGCCCGTGGTGGCGTCGAACTCGGTGAGGAAGCGGCTGGCGCGGGCCAGCCTGCTGCGGGCCTCGGCGAAGTCCAGCTCGGCGCGGGCCTGGTCGAGGTCGGGGCTGACGGCCAGGGCGCGGCGCACCGCCTCTTCGAGCGTGACGACGACGGTGTCTGGCGCGGGCTGCGCGGCGAGGGGCGCCGCCATCGCGGTCAGCAGAATCAGGAGCGATCCGGTACGGAGCATAGGGAGGTCGAGCGAGCAGGTGTAGACAGGCTACGGGGCGAGCCGCCGCCGCGCCGGGCGGGGTAACGAAGGCAGGCGCGCGCTCATGCGATCCGGGCCGCGCCGAAGGCTTCCGGCAGGCGCCAGGGCGCGCGCGGGATCGCCGCCCAGCGGAAGCGGGCGACGAGCCCACGGGCCGGGCACGGCGCCGGGGCCGGCAGCAGACCCAGGGAGTGGCCGAGCCGCCCCACGAGCGCGTCCGCCGCCATGCCCCCCTCCCGCAGCGCCCGGATGGTCAGGGCGTCGTCCCGCTTCGAGAGCTTCTCCCCCGCCGCGTTGACCACGAGCGGGACGTGGGCGTAGGCCGGCGGCTGCCCCCCCAGCGCGTCGATGAGCTGGAGCTGCCGCGCGGTCGAGTCCAGCAGGTCCTGCCCGCGCACGACCTCGGTGACCCCCATCAGCAGGTCGTCGACGACGACGGCGAGCTGGTAGGCATAGACCCCGTCGCGCCGCTTGAGCACGAAGTCGCCCACGGCCTCGTCCACGCATTCGGTGACCGCCCCGGCGACGCGGTCCTCGAAGGTGACCGGGCCGGGCGCCACGCGGAAGCGCAGCGCGGCGTCCGGGCGGCCGTCGCGGAAGGCGTCGTACCAACCGTCGGCGAGGCCGGTGGGGCGGAGCGCGGCCGGGTAGGGCGGCAGCCCCTCGGCGCCGTGCGGGGCGGTGGCCAGCGTCAGCAGGTCCTTGCGCGAGACGCGGCACGGGAAGAGCCGGCCCTGCGCGTGCAGGTGCGCCAGCGCCGCCTCGTAGTGCGCGCCCCGCTCGGATTGCACGTAGGGCGCGTGCGGCCCGCCGACGTCCGGCCCCTCGTCCCAGTCGATGCCGAGCCACCGCAGGTCGTCCAGGATGGCCTCGGCCATGCCCGGCACGGTGCGCGGCCCGTCGAGGTCTTCGACGCGGAGCACGAAGCGCCCCCCGGCGGCGCGCGCCGAGAGCCACGCCGCCAGCGCCGTGCGCGCGCTGCCCACGTGCAGCAGCCCCGTCGGGCTCGGCGCGTACCGGCCGCAGACCACGGACGACGGCTCGGGGAAGCGCAGCATGGCGAGGCGGGATGGGGAGCGCGAAAATGAGAGGCTGGAACGCGGCTCCCCGGCGGAGGTTTGGACCCTATCGCTCCGCTCCTCCCTCGCCCGGCTCGGCCCGATGTCCTTCTACTCCAACAAGCCCCAGCCCCTCGGCGCCGTCCTGCAGGAGTGGATCGACCGGATGGGCCTGCGCTCCAAGATCGACGCGGCCCGCGTGGTGGAGGCGTGGGCGGTGGTGGCCGGCCGGCAGGTCAACGCCGTCACCGACGCCGCGTGGGTCAAGGGCGGCACGCTCTACGTGCGCATCACCTCGGCGGCCTGGCGGCACGAGCTCCACCTGCGGCGCCACGCCTGGCGAGACCGCCTCAACGAACAGCTCGGCCAGGAGCTCGTGCGGGAGATCGTATTTCGGTAGGCGAGTGGGGCACGGCGGGGTCGAAGGGGTGAAGGTAAGGGGGTGAGAAGGGGGTAGGGCTGGCGGGTCCGAAGCCGGCGCGCCGCATCGTCCCTGCGGACCGCCCCCCCTCCATCCCTGACCGAACCCTCCCGCCGGGGAACCAAGGCGGGCAGCGGCTATAAGCAGGGAACCCCTTCACCCATATCCGAGGAGGCCGCCATGAGCATCCGCGTAGCCGATCTGCTGCGGCACAAGGGCACCCGCGTGGTCACGATCGAACCCCGCGCCACCGTCTACGACGCCATCTCCCGCATGGTCGAGAACAACGTCGGGTCGATCCTCGTGATGGACGGCGAGACGCTGGTGGGCATCTTCACCGAGCGCGACTACCTGCGGCGCATCATCCTGCAGGGCCGGACGTCCAAGGAGACGCGCGTTGAGGAGGCGATGACCGACGAGGTCGCCTGGGCCGATCCCCACTTCACGCTCCAGGAGTGCATGGCGACGATGACGCAGAAGAAGTGCCGCCACCTGCCCGTGCTGGACGACGGCGCCGTCGTCGGGGTCATCTCCATCGGCGACTGCGTCCGGGAGCTGTCGCAGGAGGCGCAGGCGCGCGTGCAGTACATGACGGAGTATATCCGGGGGCAGTACCCGGCCTGAGCGCGGGCGGCCCGCCCGGGCGCCCGCGTAATTGTTTGGTAACCCAGTCTTTGAAAACCCTTCACCGGGCGCCACCCACCTTTCTGTGCCGTCGGCCTATCTTTGCGGAGACGTCCGCTCTGCCGCACCCGTAGAGGCGCCCTCTTCCGGGGAGCATCGCCTCGCCGGGGCAGAGTCGTCCACGAACCCGAAAGGCTATGGCGGCGCTGCCGCCTCCCTGTTGCCCCTCGAAACTGTCCATTCGCACACGCTCCTCTGGGAGGGACCCTATGAAACTCGTTACCAGACCCCTGCAGCTCCTTGCGCTGCTCGGCCTGATCGGCTTGCTCGGCACCGCCCCGGTGCAGGCGCAGGGCGTGACCACCGCCTCGATGCGCGGCGTCGTCACCGACACGGGCGGCGAGACGCTGCCGGGCGCCAACGTGCTGGCCATCCACCTGCCCTCGGGCACCGAGTACGGCACGTCCACGCAGACCGACGGCTCGTTCAACCTGCGCAACCTGCGCGTGGGCGGGCCTTACCGGATCACCGTCACGTTCATCGGCTTCGAGCCCTTCGTCCGCGAAGGCATCAACCTGACCCTCGGAGACACCTACCGGCTCGACGTCGAGCTGCGCGAGAGCGCCGTGGAGCTCGGTGAGGTCCAGGTCGTCGCGCAGGGCGGCATCTTCGACGCCGAGCGCACGGGCGTCGCCACGAGTCTGGACGAAGGCCGCATCCAGACCGTCCCGACCGTCGGGCGCGACCTGGCCGACTTCACGCGCCTGACGCCCCAGGCCATCGTCGGCAACGACGACGACGACGGGCCCTCGATCTCGATTGCCGGCCAGAACAACCGCTACAACACGATCTACATCGACGGCGCCGTCAACAACGACGTCTTCGGCCTCTCGGCCCAGGGCACGAACGGCGGCCAGACCGGCTCGACGCCGATCTCCATCGACGCCATCGAGGAGTTCCAGATCAACCTCTCGCCCTACGACGTCTCTCAGAGCGGCTTCACCGGCGGCGCCATCAACGCCATCACGCGCAGCGGCACGAACCGCTTCGAGGGCTCGGCCTACTACTTCCTCCGCAACGAGAACCTCGTCGGCAAGACCCCCCCGGCCATCGCCGGCAGCGGCGGCCGGACCAGCGTGGACGACTTCTCGAACAACCGCTACGGCTTCCGCCTGGGCGGCCCGATCATCCAGAACAAGCTGTTCTTCTTCGCGAACGTCGAGATCCTCCGCGCCGAGACGCCGCAGCCCTTCAACAACAACTACATCGGCGACTCGGCGAACCGGCTCGACGAGCTCCGCCAGGCGCTCATCAGCGAGGCCGGCTACGACCCCGGCGAGTTCGGCAGCAAGAAGAGCACGCTCGACGACGACAAGGTGCTGGGCAAGATCGACTGGAACATCAACCAGGACCACCGCCTGAGCGCCCGCTACAGCTACTCCGCCGCCGACAACGTCGACGCCTTCGGCAGCGACAACGACGACATCAACTTCTCGAACAACGCCGAGGTCTTCCCCAACCGGACGCACTCGACTGCGGTGGAGCTCAACAGCACCTTCGGCACGAGCTTCGCCAACAAGCTGATCCTCGGCTTCACCCGCGTCAACGACGACCGCGGCTTCGCCGGCAATCCGTTCCCGGACGTGACGATCAACGACGGCCGTGGCGAGATCCGCTTCGGCTCGGAGCCGTTCTCCACCGGCAACCTGCTGGAGCAGGACATCTGGACGCTGACGAACAACTTCAACTGGTTCCGCGGCAAGCACACGCTCACCTTCGGCACCAACATCGAGTATTACGACATCGCCAACCTGTTCATCGCCCAGAACTTCGGCGTCTACGACTACGACAGCCTCGACGACTTCCTCGCGGCGCTGCGCGGCAACCCGGTCGAGCCCGACTTCTTCACGCGCGGCTTCTCGCTCGTCGATAACATCACGGGCGACGGCTCGGCCGCCATCGGCGAGTTCTCGGCCTACCAGGTCGGCTTCTACGTGCAGGACGAGTTCCAGGTGAACGACCAGCTCCGCCTCACCGGCGGCATCCGGGTGGACATCCCGAAGATCACCACCGAGCCCGGCTTCGCGCCGGACGTCTTCGAGACGACGATCCCGGCCGTCGCCGCGAAGTACGACCTCAAGGGCGCCGAGCCCGGCACGACGCCGGCCGCCGCGCTCTACTTCGCGCCCCGCTTCGGGTTCAACTACGACGTCTACGGCGACCGCAGCGCCCAGCTCCGGGGCGGCGTCGGCATCTTCACCGGGCGCGTGCCCTTCGTGTGGCCCGGCGGCATGTTCGTCAACAACGGCGCCACGGTCGGCCGCGTCACCGGCACCACCTTCCCCGACGGCACCCCGATCCCGTTCATCGCCGACCCGAGCAACGGGCTCACGGCCGAGGACTTCAACCGCAACGTCATCCCCAGCGGCCGGCTCGAGATCTTCGAGGAGGACTACCGCTACCCGCGCGTGGCCCGGGCCAGCCTGGGCATCGACCACCGCCTGCCGGGCGGCCTCGTCGGGACGCTGGAGGGCCAGTACACGAAGAACCTCGCCAACATCGTCGTCACCAACGTCAACCTGAACCCGGACGCCGTGGAGCGCTTCGACGGCCCGGACAACCGGCCGTTCTACACGGGCGACGTCTTCATCGACGACCGCTACGAGGCCATCCACCGGGTGGGCAGCACGAGCGAGGGCTACGCCTACGACGTCACCGCCCGCGTCAACGGGGACTACGCGGACGTCTTCACCGAGGGCGACCTGCTCGGGTTCAGCCTCTCCTATACCTACGGCGACTCCCGCGTGATCAACGACGGCACCTCGTCCCAGATCAACTCGATCTGGCGCACCGTCGAGGTGGCAGACCGCCTGCCGAACAACCCCGGCCTCTCGCGGTCGGACTTCGCCATCGGCTCGCGCATCCTGGCCAACGTGACCTTCCGCAAGGAGATCATCAACCACCTGGCCTCGACCGTCTCCGTCCTCTACACCGGCGAGAGCGGCACGCTCTTCAGCTACACGTTCGACCGCGCCCCGATCGGCGGCGGCTTCCGCGACTACGCGCTGCTCTACGTGCCCAACGACGCGAATGAGCTGGCGTGGGACGGGGACGCCGCCTCGCAGGCCGCGGCCTTCAACCGCTTCATCGAGAGCAGCGACTACCTGAGCGAGCGCCGCGGCCAGTATGCCGAGCGCAACGGCGACCGCCTGCCGTTCGAGCACATCGTCGATCTGCGGATCGCGCAGGAGATCTTTGGCAACATCGCCGGCCGCCGCCAGCGAGCCGAGGTGACGCTGGACATCTTCAACCTCGGAAACCTCATCAACAAGGACTGGGGCCAGCGCTACAACGGCTTCACCAGCAGCAGCAACGGCGGCTTCGAGCTCCTCGAGTTCCGCGGCTTCCGCGATGCGGACAACGGCGACTTCACGCCGACCTACCGGCTGGAGTTCGACCCCGAGCGGACGCCGACCGAGGAGGCCTTCTTCGACAACCAGACGAAGGACTTCGGCACGTTCGGCTCGCGCTGGCAGATGCAGCTCGGCTTCCGCTACACCTTCTAGCCCGAGCGCATCCAGGACGGCTTCGGGGGCCTCGTCGCTGCGGCGGCGGGGCCCCTGTTGTTATAGGCTTGTGAGGCACGGGGGGATGGGCTTTACGTTCTCGCCCGCTTGCCCTATACTCCACCCCTTGCCTGACCACCTCTGACGTCTCGGCCCCTCTCGCCTCGATGGCCTTTCTGACTCGCAGGATGCGCACCGCCGGCGCCGCGCTGTGCGCATGCCTCGCCGCTGCCCTGCCCGTCCACGCCCAGGACGGCGCTCCGTTCGAAGACGCCGTGGTGGACGTGGGCAACGTCGGGCTGACCGTGACGAACGTGGCCTTCGTCGGCCGCGCGAACGTGCGCAACAACCCGACCGGGCCGCCCTCGTTCGAGTACCCGCTGGGCTCGGGCATCGAGCACCTCTTCGAGTCCGGCCTGTGGATCGGGGCCGTCCGCAACGACGGCGTCGTGACCGTGCGGACCGGCGCCACGGTCAACTCCGGCGGCTACCAGCCCGGCCAGGCCAACTACGAGTTCGCCCCCCTCACCGTGCTCCGCGAACGGTCGTCCCTGCCGACGTCCGAGGCGTTCACCACGGCGGCCGTCAGCCACCAGGACTACCTGGCGACCGCCATCGACACGTTCGCCACGCTCCCGGGCACGTTCATCCCCATGCCCGACCCCCAGGGCGCGCTCGGCGCCGAGGTCCACTTCACCTCCTACGCCTGGAATTTCCCGTTCGCCGAGTACTTCGTCATCCTCAACTACGACATCGTCAACGTCAGCCCGGCCGCGTGGGACAGCGTCTACGTGGGCCTCTACCACGACCTCGTCGTGCGCAACGTGAACACGACGAACGACGCCGGCGGCGCGTTCTTCAACAAGGGCGGCTTCGGCTACATCGACAGCCTGACGACGATGTACGCCTTCAACGCCGGCGGCACCGAGGAGAGCCTCAACACGTACGGCGCCGTGACTTTCCTGGGCGCCGAGTGGGAGGACCCCCGCACCGGCCAGCGCCGCTTCTTCCACCCCGCCGTGGCAGACCAGTACCGCGCCGAGGGCCGCACGCCCCCCACCGTCAACCCCCGCTGGTGGCTCTTCTCCAGCGGCACGGCCGAGCTCTCCCGCCCCACCAGCGACGAGGAGCGCTACCGCCGGATGGCGCTCGGCTTCCCGAACCCCGACGACTTCGACACGCAGGCCGAGCTGGAAGACGCCCGTGCCGCCTGGTTCGAGCGCCTCCAGACGGACGGCCAGACCTCCAACGGCAACTTCATCGGCATGACCCCCATCGGGCCGTTCCCCCGCGTCGAACCGGGCGACACGCTGCAGGTGACCTTCGCCCTCGTGGCCGCCCTCAAGCCGGACGCATTCCAGGGGCTGGAGAACCGCGCGGTGGACACGCCCGAGAGCCGCCGCCTGCTCGCCAACAACGTGCAGTGGGCGCGGCGCACCTACGCCGGCGAGGACAACAACTTCAACGGCCGCCTCGACCCCGGCGAGGACGTCAACGGCAACGGGCAGCTGGACCGCTACCTCATCCCCGAGCCCCCGGCCTCGCCCCGCGTGCGCGTGGAGCTGGAGGCCGGCCGCGCCATCCTCTACTGGGACGACTCCGCCGAGCAGTCCCGCGATCCCGTCACCGGTCTGCTCGACTTCGAGGGCTACCGCATCTACCAGAGCCGCCCCGGCGACGACCGCACCGGCAACATCCTGGCCGGCGCCGGCCTCATCGCCCAGTTCGACCGGGAGGGCAACCGCACCGGCTTCAACAACGGGCTGGGCGCCATCCGCCTCCCCGAGCCCGTCACCTTCCCGGACGACCCCACCGCCTACACCTACCGCTTCGAGGTGGACGGCCTGCTCAGCGGGTGGCAGTACCTCTTCACCGTCACCGCCTTCGACGAAGGCGACCGCGACGCCGGGCTGGACTCGTTCGAGTCTGCCCTGACGGCCGCCGCCACGCGCGTCTTCCCCGGCACGCCCCCCGCCACCGCCGGCGACGGCCGAAAGGTGGGCGTCTATCCGAACCCCTACCGCGTCAGCGCCGCCTGGGACGGGACCTCCTCCCGCACGCGCCGCCTCAACTTCTACAACCTCCCCGCCCGCGCCGAAGTCCGCATCTACACCCTCGCGGGCGAGATCGTCGCCCAGTTCGACCACGACGCCGCCACCTATACGGGCGACATCCGGTGGTTCGACGACTTCGCCGCCGGAGACCGCCGGCTGCCCGGCGGCGAGCACGCGTGGGACCTGCTCTCCGAGAACGGCCTCCGCCTCACCACCGGCCTCTACCTCTTCACCGTCAAGGACCTCGACTCCGGCGACGTCCAGCGCGGCAAGTTCTCGCTCATCAAATAACTCACCCGACCCATGGGCCGGGAGGCCTCGCCTCCCGCACGCCTTCGTCATCCATCCATCCAACCACGGTACACTTACATGCTACGACGCGCTACCATGATCGCGGCCGTGTTCCTCCTGCTCGCCGGCACCGTCCGCGCGCAGGACGAGGTCACCGTCCGCGAGATCAACGACATCGCCGATGCCGCCATCGCTCAGCTCGAAGCGGCCGGCACGGACCTCACGCTCGGCGACATCGACGACGCCATCCAGAGCGCCTTCGCCGGCGAGACGGTCACCTTCACCGCCGTCGTCCTCACCGACCCCTTCCTCTCCGGCCTCCGGAGCGTGGACAACGCCGGCACGCCGGACGAGAAGGTGCCGATCCACATGTTCGTCCGCGACACCGCCGCCGCCGAGACCGGCCCCGAGGGCCAGGGCATCCAGATCTTCTCTGAAGAGCCCGCCACGACCGGCCTCACCGACGTCACCCGCGGCGACGTGATCCGGATCACCGGCACCGTCAGCTACTTCAGCGGCGGCCAGCTCCAGTTCGAGGTCGAATCCACCGAGCTGCTGGGCAGCCTCGAAGACAACGACCTGCCCGAGACCCTCCTCGACCCCATCGAGCTGAACTCGACGGCCGACGTCAACGCCGCCATCGACACCGACGAGGGCGGCCAGGTGCAGATCAACTGGGCCAACTTCGAGGACCTCAACGGCTCCTGCGTCCGGATCGAGAACGTGAAGGTGCTCGCCCGCACGCTCACCGACACGAGCAACCCCGGCATGCTCGTCTCCTCGGATAACGGCGAGACCTACATCCAGCTGGACACCCGCTACTCCGTCCGCTTCAACAACGGCCGCATCGGCACCTACCCGGACGAGTTCCTCACGCGCGAGGCCGGCGACCCGTTCGTGCCGCCGGCCGTGGGCTCGACGATCCACCTCCAGGGCTGCCTGCTCTACTCGAGCTCCGGCTTCGAGGCCTTCGGCGGGCTCGGCTTCAGCGCCGAGCCCAACGGCGCGTGGCTCCAGCTGCTGCCCTTCTTCGACGACGACATCGAGATCGTCTCCGAGCCCTCCATCCGCACCATCACCATCGGCGACATCGAGGGCATCCCGGGGGCGGATCCCGTGCCCGTCGTCGTGACCGTGGACGCCGACGCCGGCTCCGTGGCCGAGGTCCGGCTCGTCTACGAGACCAGCTCCGGCGCCAGCGGCACGGTCGTGCTCGCCGACCAGGGCGACGGCACCTACACGGGCGAGCTGCCGGCCCTGCCGGACGGCGACTTCGTGACGGTCTCCGCCGAGGTCGAGGACACCGAAGGCGTCGTCTTCACCGCCGAGGACGACGTCCGCTACCGCGTCCTCGTCGACGGCATCGACGACATCGCGGACATCCAGGAGACGGCCGACGGCGGCGAGGGCGACAGCCCGTTCGCCGGCATCACGGGCGACCTCGACATCGAAGCCGTCGTGATGACCGACCCCGCCGTGGCCGGCTTCCTCACCGTGCAGGACGGGACGGATCCGTTCTCCGGCATCGTCGTCGAGCTGACCGACGAGGTCGAGGCGCTCGGCCTCCAGCCCGGCGACCGCATCCGGATCACCGGTGGCACGATCGACGAGATCCGCGGCTTCCGCTTCGACCGCAGCGGCGACGTCACCGGCATCGCCACGCCGACGGTCGAGTTCATCGAGAACGGCGATCCGCTCGCACCCGTGACGGTGACCACGGACGTGTTGCAGGACGACGCGATTGCCGAGGCGCACGAGGCGATGTTGCTGCGCATCGAGAACGCCGTCGTGATGAGCACGAACGCGGACGCCCCGAGCGGGCCGTTCGGCGAGATCCTGATCTCCAGCGACGGCACCGTGGAGAACGCCGTCCGCGTCGATGACGACTCGGACGACATCGACTACGGCGACGACGACGACCCCGCGACGATGTTCGCCGTCGGCGAGCGGTACGACTTCTTCGAGGGCGTCTGGAGCCACACGTTCGGCAACTTCAAGCTGGAGCCCCGCACGATGGCCGACATCGGCGTGGTGGTCAACACGGCGACGGAAGACGGCGCGGTGCCCGAGGCCTTCGTGCTGCACGGCAACTTCCCGAACCCGTTCAACCCGCAGACGACGATCACCTTCGAGCTGCGCCAGAGCACCACGGTGACGCTGGAGGTCTTCGACGTCCTCGGCCGCAGGGTGGCGACGCTGCTCGACGGCCCGGCCGGGGCCGGCACCCACACCGCCGTCTTCGACGCCGCCGGCCTGCCCAGCGGCCTCTACGTCTACCGCCTGTCTACCGACGCCAAGGTGCAGACGCAGACGATGACGCTGCTGAAGTAGCGGGCGGCGGGTGATTGGAACACGGCGGCCTGGGGAAGGGGAAGGCGGCGCGGGCGACCCCGCCGGCCCTCCCCATCCCCGGGCTCCGTTCCCCCGCCACCGCCCTGCATCATCCCGTTCCTGTTGTCATCCCGAGCGGACGCCCGACGGGCGGAAGTCGAGGGATCTCGCCGGCAGGGCATGGCGCCGATCCTCATCGGCGAGATCCCTCGGCTCCGCTACGCTGCGCTCGGGATGACGGCAGGAATATGCTACTGCGTAGAACAGACGCTATGCCTCGCCTCCTCTTCATCGCCGGCCTGCTGCTCGTGCTGGGTGCCGGAACCGCCCTGCTCGCCGGGTGCGACTCCGGCATCACGGGCACGGCGCTGGACAACCGGGCGCCCGAGACCGCGCTGAGCGTCCGCGACTCGTCGCTCGTCGATAACCTCGCCGGTGCGGACCGCCTCACCAGCACGGTCTTCGTCTCGTGGACGGGGACCGACCCGGACGGCTTCGTGGCCGCCTTCGAGCTGCGCTTCTGGCCCGACGCCGCGCCCGCCCCCGGCCCCGAAGAAGGCTGGACGCGGACGACCCGCACGGACTCGCTGGTCCTGCTGCCCATCCCGCGCGGCGAGCGCGTGGCGAACGTGGTCTTCGAGGTCCGCGCCGTGGACAACGAAGACGCCCGCGACCCCACGCCGGCCCGGACCGTCTTCCCCATCGAGAACGCCCCCCCGACGATCCGGCTCAGCAGCTTCGAGCTGCCCCCGGATACCACCTTCTCCGTCGTCTCCTTCGCCTGGACGGCCGACGACCCCGAGGGCCGCGAGAACCTGAGCCGCGTGGAGGTGAGCCTCAACGACAGCACCCGCTTCACCGCCCTCCCGCCCGACGTAGAGTTCATCACGCTCGTGGGTGACCTCGACGGCGCCGGCGAAACCACGACGGCCGAGGTCTTCTTCGGCGAGACGTTCCGCCGCACCGGCCTCCGGCTCGACGGCCTCCGGCTGGGCGACGACAACACGTTCTACCTCCGGGCCGTGGACCAGACCGACACCACGAGCACGCTCCAGCGCTACACGTGGCACGCCAAGCGGCCGGACGGCGGCGTGCTCTTCGTCAACGACTTCCGGAAGTCGTCCTTCCCCGTCGTGCAGAGCTTCCATTTCGAGCTGCTGCGCGCCTTCCTGCCGCCGGATACGCCCGTGGACACGTGGGATCTCTCGCGGCCGTTCGTGACCGGGCAGGGCGGGAACGCGCCCCGCAGCGACGCCCTGCCGGCCGTCGCCGACCCCACCCTGCGGCAGACCCTCGCCCTCTTCCGCCACATCTACTGGCTGTCTTCGAACTCGACGAACAGCATCGTCCAGAACAACCTGCCGTTCGCCGCGAACGTGCTGGATCTGTTCTTCGAGAACGGCGGCACGCTGATGGTGGCCTCGCCCGTGACGCTCCCCGGCGACCCGGCCGAGAGCCTGAGCAACCCGGCCGTCCTCCTGCTGCCCATCAGCGACCTGATCACGTTTCCGGACTCGCTCCGGCCGACGCTGCGGATGCCGTCCGGCACGCCGGTGGAGCCTCTGGAGGCCGTGCCGGGCACGGGGCAGACGCTGCCGCCGCTCGAATCGCAGCAGTTCGTCATCGGCACGCTTCCGTATGCCGCCGCCACGGCCAACACCGTCCCGCTCTACCGCGCCGGCTTCCTCTCGGTCTCGCGGGCGGGCGGGCAGACGGCGCCGTGGCAGGGGCCGGAGGTCGTCGCCTCGATGAGCGCCGACGGGCGGATCGGCCTCTTCAGCCTGCCGCTCGTCAACGAAACGACGGGCGCGCCCGTCTTCACCGGCCCCGGCGGCGACCCGGACGCCGCCCGCGAGGCCGTCCACCGGATGCTCCGCGGCCTCGGCTTTCCGGGGCGCTGAGACCCACAGAACGCATCGTGCGCGTAGCCACCGAACCCGTGAGGACCACGAAACACCCCGCTTGCAGGTGTCATCCCGAGCGGAAGCCCGCAGGGCGGGAGCCGAGGGATCTCGCCTGCAGAGCCTAGCAAAGATCCTCATCGCTGAGATCCCTCGACTCCGCTACGCTGCGCTCGGGATGACAACCACGAGCGCAGCGCGACGCCCCGCCTCCCTTGAGACACTCCACGTTTCACGCAGCACGAGAACCCATTCCGCCATGCGCCGCCTGCTCCTCACCGCCTCGCTGATGCTCGCCGTGCTGCCCGCACTCGGGCAGGGCCGCATCGCCGGCACCGTGACTGACGCCGGCACCGGCGAGGCGCTCATCGGCGTCAACCTGCTCGTGGTCGGCACCGCGCGTGGAGCCGCCACCGACCTCGACGGCCGCTACGCCATCCCGGACGTCCGGCCCGGCCAGTATTCGGTCAAGGTCTCCTACATCGGCTACGAGACGAAGCTCTTCACCGACATCCGCGTGGCCGACGGCCAGACGACCCGGCTGGACATCGCGCTGAACGAGGCCGTCCTCTCGACGGACGAGGAGATCGTCGTCGTCGGCGAGCGGCCCCTCGTCGACGTCGAGCAGTCGACGAGCACGTTCGCCGTCTCGCAGGACCAGATCGCGGCCGCGCCGTTGCGGGGCGTGCAGGAGGTCGTCGCCACGCAGGCCGGCGTCGTCAGCGACCCCACGGGCCTCTACATCCGGGGCGGGCGGGCCGAGGAGACCGGCTTCGTCGTGGACGGCGTCTCCGCCAAAGACCCGCTGGCAGGGACCGGCTTCGGGCTGGACATGGGCTCGAACGCGTTCCAGGAGGTCGAGGTGACCACGGGCGGCATCGGCGCCGAGTAC
>JAWWAN010000004.1:0-19834 GCA_033721675.1 Rhodothermales bacterium
CTCGAAAACATCGTCACGACGAAGAGCTTCACGCCGGACAAGCCGGGCAGCTTCGTGGGCGGCAACATCAACATCACCACGCGCACCTTCCCGGAGACCTTTCAGTTCACGCTCTCCTCCTCGCTCGGCTACAACGCGCAGGTGACCGGGCGCGATAACTTCCTGACGTACCCTGGCGCCGAGATCGACTTCCTCACGTTCAACAAGCCGGGCCTCGCGGTGCCGGCGCTCTGGCAGGCGCGCCCGGAGAATGCCGATCCGCTCATCGGAGTGCTGGCGCGCAACGACCCGGCGCTGGCGGCGGAGCTGAACCAGCTCGCCAAGTCGTTCAGCCCGGTGATGGCCCCCGTGGCGGACACCGCTCCTGTAGACCGGGGCCTCTCCGCCTCCATCGGGAGCCAGTTCCAGCTCTTCGGCCGGCCGCTCGGCTTCCATGGAGGCGTCAGCTACGACGAGAACTACAGCTTCTACGACGACGGCGCCTACGGCGAGTTCAAGCTGACCGGCCCCGTCGCGGAGAAGGACGAGCTGGACGCCCAGGTGACGCTCTCGGACCAGCGCGGCGTGGAGGAAGTGCTCCTCGGCGGGCTGGGCACGCTCTCCTACAAACTGACGCCCACCCACATCCTCAGCGGTACGTACATGTACAACCGCAGCGCGGAGAGCCTGGCGCAGTTTCAGGTCGGCTCGTTGCAGCGCGACCTGCCGAGCAGCAGCATCTTCGAGACCCGCGTGCTCGGCTACACCGAGCGCCTGTTGCAGTCCCTCCAGTTCTCCGGGGAGCACTTCTTCGAGGGGCTGGGCGGCCTCCGGGCCGAGTGGACGACGTCCTTCACGCACACGACCCAGGAGGAGCCGGATCTGCGCTTCTTCGCCAACCAGATCAACGTCATCGAGCGCAGCACCGGCATCGACAGCGTCTACGCCATCCGGACGTCGAACTACACGCCGCCGTCGCGCTACTTCCGCGATCTCGAAGAGGACGCCTGGGACGCCAGGCTCGACCTGACGCTCCCCCTCGCGCAGTCCAGCACGGTGAAAGTGGGCGGGGCCGTTGGCACGCGCGAGCGCCTCTTCGATGAGCGCCTTTTCGTCTACGAACTCAACCCCGCCGACGCCCGCTACGACGGCGACCCCGGCGCGTTCTTCGGCCCGATGACCGGCGTCATCGATACCACGCGCACGCCCGAGGGGGACATCCGGCGGCTGACCATCGGCAACTACATCCAGGACGCCACGACGCCCTCCAACAACTACGCCGGAGACCAGCAGATCTACGCGGCCTACGGGATGGTGGACCTGCGCCTGATCGACCGGCTCCGCGTGATCACCGGCGTCCGCTTCGAGGCCACCCGCATCGAGGTCGCCAGCGAGGACGCCGCCCTGCCGATGGGCGTCATCGACGAGAACGACGTGCTGCCGTCGCTCAACCTCGTCTATGCGCTGACGGAACAGATGAACCTGCGCGCTGCCTACGGGCGGACGCTCGCCCGGCCCGTCTTCCGCGAGCTGGCGCCGTACTCGTCCTTCGAGTTCATCGGGGGGCGGATCTTCATCGGCAACCCGGAGCTGGAGCGCACCCTCGTCAACAACTTCGACCTGCGCTGGGAGTGGTTCACGCGGCCCGGCGAAATCCTCGCCGTCAGCGGTTTCTACAAGCAGTTCGACAACCCCATCGAGCTGGCGATCGTCTCGACGAACAACCAGGTGCAGTATCAGAATGTGGAGACGGCGCAGGTGCTGGGCATCGAGCTGGAGGGCCGCAAACGCCTCGACGTCCTCACCCCCGCGCTCGCGGGCTTCGAGGTGGGCGGCAACCTGAGCCTGGTGCAGTCGCAGGTGGACATCCCCGAGGAGGAGCTGGAGGAGGTCCGCGTGCTCGACCCCGGCGCCGGCGCCCAGCGGGCGCTCCAGGGGCAGTCCCCCTACGTGCTCAACCTCGACGTCTCCTACACCAACTACCGGAGCGGCACCACCGCCAGTCTCTTCTACAACGTCTTCGGGCGGCGCCTCGCCGAAGTCAGCATCGGCGGCACGCCGGACGTCTACGAAGCGTCCGTCCCGACGCTCGACGTCGTCGTCTCGCAGGACGTCGGCCTGGGCATCCGCCTGAAGGCTTCCGCCAAGAACCTGCTCGATCCGGACATCGAGCGGGTGTACCGCTACAAGGGCACCGACTTCCTGGCGCAGTCCTACCAGCGTGGGCGGGCCTTCTCGCTCAGCCTGACCTACCGCATCGACTAGCCGCACCGTCATAGCGCGACACCCACTCGGCAGGGGCCTCAGCGGCCCCTGTCGTCGTTTGGGGCCGCCATTAAGAAACCTTTACCCCACCGTAACCAAACCTTTTCCGAGACCGCTCATGCTCAAGCGCATTGCTACCACCTTGCTTCTCTGCTGGCCGCTCCTCGCCCTCGGCCAGACGACCATCGAGATCACCGATGCGGACATCGACGGGGACGTTGTGTGGACGGCCGACAACGAGTACGTGCTCGTCGGGCGGGTCTTCGTCGAGGAGGGCGAGACGCTGACGATCGAGCCCGGCACGGTCGTCAAGGGCCGCTTCAACGCCGACCCGGCGCAGGCCGCCGCCCTCATCGTCGCCCGGGGTGGGATGATCTTCGCCGAAGGGACGCGGACCAACCCCATCGTCTTCACCGCCGAGAGTGACGACGTCTCGGACCCGACCGACCTCGGACCCACGGATCGGGGCCTGTGGGGGGGCGTGATCCTGCTCGGGCGCGCCTCGATCAACACCACCGACGGCGAGGGCGAGATCGAGGGCATCCCCGTCACCGAGGGCCGTGGCGCCTACGGCGGCGGCTCCGCGCCCGACGACGCCGACAACTCGGGCGTGCTGCGCTACGTCTCCATACGCCACGGCGGCGCCGCGCTCGCCCCCGGCGACGAGATCAACGGCCTGACCTTCGGGGCCGTCGGCTCGGCGACGACCGTGGAGTTCGTCGAGGTGCTCTCGAACGACGACGACTGCTTCGAGTGGTTCGGCGGCACGGTCGACACGCGCTACCTCGTCGGGGCCTTCTGCTCGGACGACACGTTCGACTACGACGAGGGCTTCCGGGGCCGTCACCAGTTCTGGTTCTCGCTGCAGAGCGACGACGACGCCGGCTCGGCCGGCGAGCACGACGGCGGGACGGACCCCGAAGACGGCACGCCGTTTTCGCAGCCGGTGATCTACAACGCGACCTACATCGGGCCGGGGATCGGCTCGGGGCTGACCGACGCGGCGGTCAACATCCGGGACAACGCCGGGGCGCAGTACTTCAACTCGATCTTCACCGGGTTCGAGGACGTGGCGCTGCGGATCGAGGATCTGGGATCGGGCGAGGACTCGTTCGCGCGGTTCGAGGCGGGTGAGTTGGCCTTCTCGAACAACATTTTCTTCGACTTCGGAGCGGGTTCGTCGGCGTCGGACCTCTTCGTGGTGACAGACTCGGACGGGAACGTGCAGGCGTCGCCGTCGTCGGCGTTCGTGACGGCGCTGACGGGGGCCTCCAACGCGATCGTGGACCCGCAGCTGGTAGGGATCAGCCGCACGACGGACGGGGGGCTGGACCCGCGCCCGGCGGCGGGGAGCCCGGCGCTGACGAGCCCGGTGGCGTCGTACCCGGGCGCGTTCTTCGAGCCGGTCACCTTCATCGGTGCCTTCGCCGACGACCTCTGGATCGCCGGCTGGACGGCCCTCAGCGAACTGGGCGTCCTCGACGACCAGAACACGCCGACCGACATCGAGGTCCTGGACGATGAGGTGCCTGCGCGCATCGCGCTCCGGCAGAACTACCCGAACCCGTTCAACCCGGTGACGACCATCGAATTCGCCGTGGAGCAGGCGCAGCCGGTGCGGCTCTCGGTCTACGACCTGCTCGGCCGCGAGGTCGCCGTCCTCGCCGACGGCATGCAGCCTGCCGGGACGTTCCGCGTTCCGTTCGACGCTTCGGACCTCGCCTCGGGTCTCTACCTGTACCGCCTCCAGACGCCCACCGGCACGCTGACGAAGCGGATGATGCTGGTGAAATAGCCGGTGCCTCCGGGGAGCGACCCCGGGCATCGAAGCGTGCGCGAGGGCGCCGGCGGTCTACGGACGGCTGGCGCCCTCGCCCGTACCAAGCACGGAGGGCCAGGGTCGCGGCGTCGTCCACGAACTCCCGGTTCTTCCGTAACATGAGGACGCGAACGGACGCCTAACCCCGTCCACTGCGCGCACCTGACGACACCTGCCCATGGCCTTGCTCGACATCCTCTTCCTCGTCCAGGGCGAAGGCCGGGGCCACCTGACGCAGGCCCTGGCGCTCCGCGAGCGGCTCGAAGCGGCGGGCCACCGTGTGGCCGCCGTGCTCGCCGGGTGCAGCCGCAGCCGGAGGGCGCCGACCTTCTTCCTCGACGCCTTCGACGTCCCCGTGGTGTGCCTGGACAGCCCCAACTTCGTCACGGGCCGGGCGCGGCGCGGCATCCGCTGGGCGGCGACCTTCGGCCGCGCCCTGGGCCGCCTGCCGCGCTACCACGCCGCCCTCCGCCGGCTCGGCGCGGCGCTGGACCGATACCGGCCGGACGTGGTGGTCAACTTCTACGAGCCGCTGGGGGGGCTGTACTACGCGCTGCACCGCCCGTCCGTGCCGATGGTGTGCGTGGCGCACCAGTACCTGTATCTGCACCCGGCGCATCGCTTCCCGCCCGGCCGGCGGCTGCCCCGGCTGGCGCTGCGCACGTTCACCCGTCTGACGGCGTTCGGCGCGGCGCGGCGGCTGGCCCTCTCGCTCTACCCGCTCGCGCCGCCGCCGGGCGAGGCGATCACGGTGGTGCCGCCGTTGCTGCGGAAGGCCCTCTTCGCGCAGCCGCAGGGTGCCGAAGAAGCCTTCTTCCTGGTCTACCTGCTCAACCACGGCTATGCCGCCGACGTCGAGCGGTGGCATGCCCGGCACCCGGGCGTCCCGCTCCACGTCTTCTGGGATCATCCCGCGGCCGCGCCCGTCGAGCGGCGAGACCCGACGCTCACGTTCCACCGGCTCGACGGCACCCGCTTCCTCGAACTGATGGCGCGCTGCCGGGGGCTGGTCACGACGGCGGGCTTCGAGAGCGTGGCCGAGGCGATGTACCTGGGCAAGCCCGTGCTGGCGATTCCCGTGGAGGGCCACTTCGAGCAGTTCTGCAACAGCCGTGATGCCGTGCGCGCCGGCGCCGGCATCGCACGCACCGCCTACGACCTCGACGCCCTGCTCGCCTACCTCCCTCACTACGAGAGCCCCGCGCCGCGCTTCCGGGCATGGCTGGAGGAGGGGCACGGCCGCATCGTCGAGGCGATCGAGGCGGCCGCCGGGGTGCAGCGCGCGGCGCCCGTGGCGGCCGGCTGAGGCCGAACCTCGGCTGCCGCTGGTCGTTGGCTGGGGGCGCCATCCGCCTCCGCTCGGCCGCGCCGCCGCGGTCTTTCTCGGGAAGGAAGGCCGCTCCGCTCTGCGCGACGGGGGGGGGGGCAGCTGCTGAGACGATCCATCCCCTCGCCACGCCCCACCGATGCCTGACGACCTCCCCGGCTACCTCGCCGCCAACCGCCGCCTGTGGGACCGCTGGACCCACGTCCACAAAGACGCCCGGTTCTACGACCTCGACGGGTTCCGGCAGGGCCTCTCGCGGCTCGGCGCGGTGGAGCGCGAGGCGCTGGGCGACGTGGCGGGCAAGACGCTGCTGCACCTGCAGTGCCACTTCGGGCTGGACACCCTGCTGTGGGCGCGCGCGGGCGCGCAGGTCACCGGCGTCGACTTCTCGGACGAGGCCGTCGCCCTCGCCCGAACCCTCGCCGACGAGACCGGCCTGCCCGCCCGCTTCGTCGCGTCCGACCTCTACGACCTCCCCCGCGTGCTGGACGAGCGCTTCGACGTCGTCTTCACCTCCTATGGCGTACTCACCTGGCTGCCGGACCTGGACCGCTGGGCGGCCGTCGTGGCGCGCTTCCTGAAGCCCGGCGGTACGTTCTTCATCGTCGAGTTCCATCCCCTCCTCGGAACCTTCAGCGAGGAGGGCGCGCCGTTCCACTATTCGTACTTTCGGCAGGACGCGCCGGACCGCTACGAGGAGCACGCCTCGTACGCCGATGCGGAGGCGGCTGTGAACCTGCCCTCCTACACCTGGAACCACAGCCTCGGCGCCGTGGTGACGGCGCTCGTGCAGGCCGGATTGCGGATCGAGTATGTCCGCGAGCACCCGTTCACGGTCGATAGCGGCGCGGCGTTTCTGGCCGAGCAGGCGCCGGGCCGCTACGTGCTGCGCGAGCACCCGCCTACCGTCCCGCTCATGTTCTCGATCCGGGCTACGCGGTGAGGCCGCAGGGGCGCCCTGCGGGCGGGGGGAGGGGCTATCCACCGAACTTTCAATAATTTCTGAAACTAATTAAACCCCGTCTGCATTCGACCTATCAGCTTCACCGGTTATTGACGAGGGGGGATCGAAAAAGCCGGGCGACGGTCCTGCCTGTAGCGTACTTTTCCGGTTGATTTCGCCCGCCTCCACCCATCGCGATGCCATTATGAGCAGGGTACAGAAGCTGCTCGCCGCCTTCCGCTCCCCGATCGGCCGCAAGCTCTGGACGGGCATCACCGGCCTGGGCCTGACGCTCTTCGTGCTGGCCCACATGTCGGGCAATCTCTCCTATTTCAGCAGCGACCCGCAGGCGTACAACAAGTACGCCGAGTTCCTCACCGGCCTGGGGCCGCTGTTCTACGCGATCGAGCTCGGGCTGCTCGCCTTCTTCGTCATCCACGCCTTCATCGGCATCTCGATCTGGCTGGGCAAGAAGAAGGCGCGGCCGGTGGGGTACAAGAAGTACCGCAGCAGCGGCCAGCCCAGCAAGCAGTCGCTGGCGTCGCGGACGATGATCGTGACCGGCAGCGTGCTGCTCGTCTTCCTCGTGGTGCACATTCTCTCGTTCAAGTACGGCCCCGGCGTGGACGAAGGGTACGTGGTGACGGTGGGGGGGGCGCAGATCCGCGACCTCAAGACGCTGCTGGAGCAGAAGTTCAACAATGCGCTCTACGCCTTCGGCTACCCGGCCGTGATGCTGCTCCTGGCGTTCCACCTGCGGCACGGCATCTGGAGCGCGTTCCAGAGCCTGGGCGCCACGAACCCCCGCCTGACCCCGCTGATCTACACGCTGGGCGGGGTGCTGGGGCTGCTCATCGCCGTCGGTTTCCTCGTGCTGCCCCTCTACATCTTCTTCTTCGTCGAGGCGCCGCCGGTGCCCTAGCGCCGCGCGCCGCCTCCCGTCCGTCACAAGCAGAGCTGCGCCATGGAAGTCGCCACCGCCCCGAAGCTCGATGCGAAGGTCCCATCCGGCCGGTTGCAGGAGAAGTGGGACACGTACAAGAACACGTGCCAGCTGGTCAACCCGGCCAACAAGCGCAAGCACACGATTCTGGTGGTGGGCAGCGGGCTGGCCGGCGGCTCGGCGGCGGCCACGCTGGCCGGGCTGGGGTACCACGTCAAGTGCTTCTGCATCCAGGACTCCGCCCGCCGCGCCCACTCGATCGCCGCGCAGGGCGGCATCAACGCCGCCAAGAACTACCCGAACGACGGCGACACGGTCTGGCGGCTCTTCTACGACACGATCAAGGGCGGGGACTACCGCTCGCGCGAGGCGAACGTCTACCGGCTGGCCCAGATCTCGAACAACATCATCGACCAGGCCGTGGCGCAGGGCGTGCCCTTCGCCCGCGAGTACGGCGGCCTGCTCGCCAACCGCAGCTTCGGCGGCGCGCAGGTGAGCCGCACGTTCTACGCGCGCGGCCAGACCGGGCAGCAGCTCCTGCTCGGGGCCTACCAGGCCATGATGCGCCAGGTGGACCGCGGCCAGATCGAGATGATGCCCCGCAAGGAGATGCTGGACCTCGTCGTGGTCGACGGGCGCGCGCGCGGCATCATCACCCGAGACCTCGTCACCGGCCAGCCCGAGCGGCACCTGGGCGACGCCGTCGTGCTCTGCACCGGCGGCTACGGGAACGTCTACTACCTCTCGACGAACGCCAAGAACTCGAACGTGACGGCCGCGTGGCGCTGCCACCGGCGGGGCGCGTACTTCGCCAATCCCTGCTTCACGCAGATCCACCCGACGTGCATCCCGCAGTCCGGCGACTATCAGAGCAAGCTCACCCTCATGAGCGAGAGCCTGCGCAACGACGGCCGCGTGTGGGTGCCCAGGAACCCGGACGACGAGCGCCCGCCCAACCAGATCCCGGAAGAGGACCGGGACTACTACCTGGAGCGCCGCTACCCGAGCTTCGGCAACCTCGTCCCGCGCGACGTCGCCAGCCGGGCGGCCAAGGAGCGCGTGGACAGCGGGCACAGCGTGATCGAGAGCGGGCAGGCGGTCTTCCTCGACTTCCGCGACGCCATCAACCGGCTCGGCAGGGACGCGATCGCGGAGCGCTACGGGAATCTCTTCGAGATGTACGAGCGCATCACCGGAGACAACCCGTACGAGGTGCCGATGCGCATCTTCCCCGCCGTCCACTACACCATGGGCGGCCTGTGGGTGGACTACGAGCTGCAGTCGACCATCCCCGGCCTCTTCGTCCTCGGCGAGGCCAACTTCAGCGACCACGGCGCCAACCGGCTGGGCGCGAGCGCCCTGATGCAGGGCCTGGCCGACGGCTACTTCGTCATCCCCTACACGCTCGGCAACTACATCGCCGGCGGCGGCTTCGGCAGCGTCACGACGGAGCACGAGGCCTTCCACGAGGCCGAGAAGGCCGCCTTCGGCCGGGTCCGGAAGCTGCTCTCCATCCAGGGCACCAAGACCGTGACCGAGTTCCACCGCGAGCTCGGCCAGATCATGTGGGACGAGGTCGGGATGGCGCGCGACGCCGCCGGCCTCCAGCGCGCCATCGACCAGATCAGCGCGCTCCGCGACGAGTTCTGGCAGAACGTCCGCGTGCCGGGCGAGAACGCGACCTACAACAAGAACCTCGAGTTCGCCGGGCGCGTGGCGGACTTCCTGGAGCTGGGCGAGCTGATGGCCCGCGACGCGCTCGACCGCGAGGAGTCCTGCGGGGGCCACTTCCGCGAGGAGTACCAGACCCCGGAGGGCGAGGCGCTCCGCCGCGACGACGAGTACGCGTATGTGGCCGCCTGGGAGTTCAACGGGCGGCCCGGCGACGGCACCCTGCACAAGGAAGAGCTGGACTTCGAGTACGTGCAGCTCAAGACCCGCAGCTACAAGTAGGCGGCGCCCCGGCGCCGCACCCCTCGGCATCCCGACAGACCCCAAGCCGACGACGATAGAGGCATGGCACAGAACATGACGATCCACCTCAAGGTGTGGCGCCAGGCGGGGCCGGAGGCGACGGGCCGCTTCGTGGACTACACCGTCGAGGACGCCAACCCGCATATGTCGTTCCTCGAACTGCTCGACGTGCTCAACGAGCAGCTCATCAAGGCCGGCGAAGACCCGGTGGAGTTCGACAACGACTGCCGCGAGGGCATCTGCGGCTCGTGCGGCGTCGTCGTGGACGGCATCGCGCACGGCCCGCAGCAGCGCACGGCCGCCTGCCAGCTCCACATGCGCCACTACCGCGACGGCGACACCATCGTCGTCGAGCCCTGGCGCGCGGCCGCGTTCCCCCTCGTCAAAGACCTCGTCGTGGACCGCAGCGCCTTCGACCGCATCGTGGCCGCCGGCGGCTACGTCTCGGTGGATACCGGCGGCGCGCCGGACGCGAACGCCATCCCCATCGACAAGGTGGACGTGGACCAGGCGTTCGACTACGCCACGTGCATCGGATGCGGGGCGTGCGTGGCGGCCTGCCCGAACTCGTCGGCGTCGCTCTTCACCGGCGCCAAGGTGGCGCACCTCGCGTTGCTGCCGCAGGGCGAGGTGGAGCGCAAGCGGCGGGTGGTCAACATGGTGGACCAGATGAAGGCCGAGGGCTTCGGCGACTGCTCGAACCACGGCGAGTGCGAGGCGGTCTGCCCGAAGGGCATCTCGATCCAGTCCATCGCGAAGATGCGCCGCGAGTACCTGAAGGCCGCGCTCTCCTAGCGGCCGGCGCCGGACGCCCGCATTCCAGCATACAGGCCCCGCCCGGCACCGCGCCGGCGGGGCCGTTCTGCGTCAGCCCGCCCCCACCCGGATGCCCGCGTCTTCGAGCACCATGGGGTCGACGTCGGTGGGTTTGCCGAGGTGCTTGACGGCGTCGCCGATGCTGAGGAGCCCGCGCACGCGGCCGTCTTCGACGACGGGCAGGTGGCGCACGCGGTAGCGGACCATCCAGGCCATGGCGTCGGCCAGCGCGTCGTCCGGGCGGCAGGCGTAGACCCGGCGGGTCATCAGCGCCCCCACGTTCGCCTTCAGCGCGCGCTCTCCGTACTCGGCCAGCACGCCGATGAGGTCGCGCTCGGAGAGCATCCCAACGAGGTTGCCGGCATCGTTGACGACGAGCGTCGCGCCGATGCGTTCGTGATCCAGCTTCCCGATGGCGTCCCGCAGCGACTCGGCGGCGCGCACGGTGATGAGCGGCTGGTCGTTTTTGTCCTGGAGTACGTCGGCAACGCGCATGGCGGCAGGAGTGGGAGGATGAGGGCACGTCCCCTGTAGATACGGCGCGGCGCATCGTCTTTCCAGCCCCACGGCCCCGGGCCGCCGCCACGGGTCGCGCCGCGTCGCTATCTTGTGGCCGAGGATGCACGCGAACGGCGCGCGCACCTGAAACAGCCCCCCTCGTTGGTATGAAGACGCTGGGCGTCACCGGCGGCATCGGCAGCGGCAAGAGCACCGTCTGCCGGATTCTGGAGGAGCTGGGCGCGCGCGTCTTCTACGCGGATGCCGAGGCGAAGCGGCTGATGGAGGACGACCCCGCGGCCCGCGCCGAGATCGTCGCGGCCTTCGGGCCGGCGAGCTACGATGCCGAGGGGCGGCTGGACCGGGCCTACCTCGCCGCACGCGTCTTCGGCGACGCCGAGCAGGTGGCGCGCATCAACGCCATCGTCCACCCCCGCGTGCGGCGGGCGCTGCGGGCGGCCCGGGAGCAGGCCGCGCAGGAGGGCGTCCCCCTGCTCGTCTACGAGGCCGCGCTGATCTTCGAGACCGGCGGCGACCGCCACGTCGATGCCGTCGCCGTCGTCGATGCTCCCGTTGAGGAACGCATCCGGCGGGTGGCGGCGCAGCGCGGCGCCACGGCCGAGCAGGTCCGTGCCCGGATGGCGCACCAGCTCCCCCCGGACGAACTGCGCCGGCGGGCCGACTACGTGATCGACAACAGTGGGCCGCCGGAGGCGCTGCGGCGGCAGGTGGAGGCCGTCTATCGCGCCGTCGCCGGGGCGGAGGCCGGCGCGTCCAAGACGTTTCACGACCACTTCTCGGGCCATGCCGCAGACTACGCGCGCTATCGCCCTCGCCATCCAGACATCCTCTTCGCCTTCGTGGCCGCGCAATGCGACCGGCACGGGCTGGCCTGGGACTGCGGCACCGGCAACGGGCAGGCCGCCCTCGGCCTCGCCCGCCACTTCGAGCGCGTCGTCGCTACCGACGCGAGCGCCGAGCAGATCCGCCATGCCGCACCGCATTCGAGGGTGGAGTACGCCGTCGCCCCGGCCACGGAGAGCCCGCTCGGCGACGCCTGCGCCGACCTCGTGAGCGTGGCCCAGGCGCTCCACTGGTTTCCGTTCGAGGCGTTCTATGCCGAGGCCCGGCGCGTGCTGCGGCCCGGCGGGCTGCTCGCCGCCTGGGCCTACGGCTTCCAGCGCGTCAACGACGCCGTGGACGCCGTGCTGGATGCCTTCGAGCGCGACTACGCCGGGCCCTTCTGGCCGCCGGAGCGCCGCTACATCGACGACGGCTACCGCACGATCCCGTTTCCCTTCGACGAGATCGAAACGCCGGATTTTACGATCACGCGCGCGTGGACCCTCGCCGACCAGCTCGGCTACCTCCGCACGTGGAGCGCCACGCGCCGATACCTCGCCGCGCACGGCACCGATCCCGTCGCCGAGATCGAAGCCGACCTCGCGGCGGCGTGGGGCGACCCCGAGACGGTGCGGTCCATCCGCTGGCCCGTCTACCTGCGCGCCGGGCGGACGCCATGACGCGGTGCGGCCCCGTCGCCAGGCGAACTCGACCGGGGAGGTAGACTCTGCCGCCGCGCTCGCCTCCTTTATCCTGCCTCTCCCTTTATCTGCGTAGATCTTCCTAGTGCGCGGGGCTGGGCGAGCGGGGCAGCCGCAGTGGTTGCAGGTTCGAGGCCGTGTAGCCGATCTCATCGTCCACGGCGTCCTCGTAGTAGTCGATCGAGATGTGGGTGGGGTAGCCGAACTCGGGATGGTATTCCACATCCAGTTCGTCGGCCCCCTCGCGGAGGGCGTCGTCGATCACGTCGAAGAGATCCTCGACGGTGCGGCTGAAGAAGCGGCGCTCGTGCTCGGAGGGCGGGGGCACGTCCGGGGGGAGCCTGAACTCCAGCGCCGCCACGGTGTCGGCCCGGACGGTGATGTGGACCGGCCCGAAGTACGGGCAGAAGCAGGCGATGTTGAGGTCGTACGTGTAGGCGTCGAAGCCCTGGCGCGCCCACTGCTGCTGCCGGCGTTCCAACTCGGAGCGCGGCCCGCCGCCGTCGCCGAGGAGGGCACAGCCGCCCAGCAGCACCGGCAGCAGGAGAAGGGCGAGGAACCGGGTCGGCATGGCGATAGCGTGGAGAGGAGAGGGGGCTGCGGATCTACTACGCTGCACCGGCACGCAAGACCCAACCCGGCCCGGGGCCCTTCTCGGTGCCTGGATCGGTGCCTGGAGCCGTCGGGATTTTTTCCGGAGCGGTCGCGTTAGACGCGGCTCACCCTGCGCGCATCTTCAAGCGAACCGTAGACCGTGGATACCCGAGACGTCACGACCGGCGGGGCCGGCCCGTCCAACTTCATCCGAGACATTATCGAGGAGGACCTGAAGGCCGGGCGGCGGCGGAGCGTCGTCACCCGCTTCCCTCCCGAGCCCAACGGCTACGCACACATCGGGCATGCGCAGAGTATCTGGCTGAACTTCGGCCTGGCCCGCGAGTTCGGCGGGCGCTGCCACCTCCGCTTCGACGACACCAACCCCGAGACCGAAGACGTGGAGTACGTCGAGGCCTTCCGGCGGGACATCCGGTGGCTCGGGTTCAAGTGGGACGGCGAGTTCTACGCGTCCGACTACTTCGAGCAGCTCTACGAATGGGCCGTCCAGCTCATCCGCGATGGCAAGGCGTACGTGGATGATCTCAGCGAGGAGGAGATCCGCGCCTACCGGGGCACCGTCACCGAGCCCGGCCGCCCCAGCCCCTACCGCGACCGCACGCCCGAGGAGAACCTCGACCTCTTCGAGCGCATGAAGAACGGCGAATTTCCGGACGGGGCCCGCGTGCTGCGCGCGAAGATCGACATGGCCTCGCCCAACATGAAGATGCGGGACCCGCTGATGTACCGCATCCGCCACGCCGAGCACTACCGCCGCGGCGATGCCTGGTGCATCTATCCGTTCTACGACTGGGCGCACGGGCAGAGCGATGCCATCGAGGGCATCACCCACTCCATCTGCACCCTGGAGTTCGAGAACAATCGAGAGCTGTACAACTGGTTTCTGGACCACCTCGGCATCCGCCCGCGCCCGCACCAGTACGAGTTCGCCCGGCTGAACCTGGACTATGTGGTGATGAGCAAGCGCAAGCTGCTCCGGCTCGTGAAGGAAGGCCACGTGGCCGGCTGGGACGACCCCCGCATGCCGACCGTGGCGGCCATGCGGCGGCGCGGCATCACGCCGGAAGCCATCCGCGCCTTCGCGCAGATCGTCGGCGTCACCAGAGTCAACAGCCGCGTCGACCTCGGCCTCTTCGAGTACGCCCTGCGCGACGACCTCAACCACCGCGCCCCCCGCGTGATGGCCGTCCTCGACCCCCTCAAGGTCGTCCTCACCAACGGCCCCGAGACGCCCGAGACGCTGGACGCCGACTACTGGCCGCACGACGTGCCGAAGGAGGGCACCCGCCCCGTGCCGTTCTCGCGCACGCTCTACATCGAGCGGGACGACTTCCGCGAGGAGCCGCCCGCCCGCTACAAGCGCCTCGCGCCGGGCCGCTCCGTGCGCCTGCGCCACGGCTACGTCGTCACCTGCGACGAGGTCGTCAAGGACGGCGACGGCCGCGTCGTGGAGCTGCGCTGCTCCTACGACCCCGGCACGCTGGATGCGAACCCGGCCGACGGGCGCAAGGTCTGGGGCGTCATCCACTGGGTCTCGGCGGCGGAGAGCCTGCCGGCCGAGGTGCGCCTCTACGACCGCCTCTTCCGCGTGCCCAACCCCGACGCCGCCAAGGGCGACCTCACCGACCATCTCAACCCGGACTCCATCCAGGTCTACCCGCACGCGCGCGTCGAGCCGAGCGTGGCCCGGGACCCGGCGGACACCCGCTACCAGTTCGAGCGCCTGGGCTACTTCTGGCGAGACCCCGAAGATTCCGCCGAAGACGCCCTCGTCTTCAACCGCATCATCTCCCTGCGAGACACGTGGGCGAAGGCGGCCGGCGACGGCGCCCCGCCCAAGGCCGAGCCCACGCCGGCCCCGCAGCGCATCGAACGGCGCGACCCCACCGAAGACCTGACGCCGGACCAGCGCGAGCGCCTGATGCGCTACACCAAAGACCTCGATCTGCAGCTCGACGAGGCCGTGGTGCTCGTCCGCAGCCCCGCGCTGGCGAACTTCTTCGAGGACGCCTACGCCGCGCACCCGAACGCGCAGGGCGTGGCGAACTGGATCGTCCACGAGCTGCTGGCCGTCAAGACGCCCGTGGAGGCGCTGCCCTTCGGCGGCGGCGCCCTCGGCCGCCTCGTGGCCCTCATCGACGACGGCACGCTCACGAGCCGCCTCGCCAAGGAGGTCTTCGAGGTCATGCTGGAGACGGGCGACGACCCGCGCGCCATCGTCGAGCGGCGGGGCCTGGAGGTGCTCGACGACCGCGACGCCCTCGCCCCGATGATCGACGACGTGCTGGCGGCCTACCCGGACAAGGTGGCGCAGTACCGGGGCGGCAAGACGGGCCTGCTGGGCTTCTTCATCGGCCAGATCATGCGCCAGACGCAGGGCACCGCCGATCCGAAGCTCGTCGGCGCGCTCGTGCGCGAACGGCTGGACGCCTCGGGCTAGGCGGGCGCGTGACGCGGGCACTACGGAGGAGGCACGTGCTGTCTGCCCCGTGCGGCTGAGCGACTCGCTGTTGGGCGACTATCTACCTTCGCGCTGATATGAAGCGTTCCATCCTGTTTGCGTTGCTCCTTACGGCTTCGGCCTCGTGCCAGGCACAACCCGCTGACGTGGCCGTGCAGCGCGCTCATGAACTGGCCGCGATGCTGGGGGCCGAGGACCGGGCACGGGTGGTCGCCTACATGGAGGATGCCTACAGCCCGTCGTTTTTGGAGCGCGTCCCGATCGACCGTCAGATCCAGCGGTTCGGGTACCTCCACGACCGGACCCACGGCGTCCGAGTCCACCGCGCCGCCGTCACGGAGGCCGGGGAGGCCGAGGCCGTAGTGCAGAGTGCCCTCACCGGCGAGTGGCTGGAGATGACCGTTGCCGTCGAACCAGAACCGCCCCACCGGGTGACGGCCGCCCGGTTCCGCTCGCTAGACAACCCGCCGGGCGACGCGCCTCGCCCCGCCGCCCGCTCGGAAGCCGAAGCCGTCCGTGCTCTCCGCGCGTACATGGCCCGGCTTGCGCAGGCCGAGTATTTTTCCGGCGTCGTCCTGCTGGCCCGAGAGGACAGCGTCCTGTTCCATGCGGCGTACGGCGACGCGAGCCGGGAGTATGGGGCCGCGAACCGGCCCTCGACCCGGTTCAACCTGGCGTCGATGAACAAGATGTTCACGGCCGTCGCCGTCCTCCAACTCGTCGAGGGCGGGCGCCTCTCGGTCGCGGACTCCGTCGTTGCGTACCTGCCGGGCATCCTGCCTCCGGATGCGGGGCGCCGCGTCCGTATCGAGCACCTGCTCAGCCATACCGGCGGCGTCGGCCCGAACTATCAGAGGCGGTGGGGAGCGGCCGATCCGACCCGGATCGACGGGGTGGAGGCCTGGCTTTCCTTCGCCGAGGACGACACGCTCGCGTTCGAGCCGGGGACGCGGTACGCCTACAGCAACGCGGGCTACGCGATACTCGGCGCGATCGTCGAGCAGGTGAGCGGGCAGGATTACTACGACTACCTGCGGGAGCACGTGCTGGAACCCGCGGGCATGGACCGGACCGGCTTCTTCCGGGCCGACGCGGTCGTTCCCGACCGGGCGACGGGGTACCGGAAGACGTTCACGCTCGACGGAACCACGTTCCAGAACACGACGACGTGGAACCCGATCCGAGGGGGGCCGGCCGGCGGGGGGTACTCGACGGCCGCTGACCTCCTGGGATTCGTCCGGGCACTTCGAGGCGGAACGCTTCTCCAACCCGAGACGGTAGCCCGCCTGTTCTCGGCCAAGACGGATCTGGGGGCGGACGCCTACGGGTTCGGGTTCAACGTCGAGTACGAGCCGGAGCACATCGTCGGGCACGGAGGCGCGACGTACGGGGCGAGCACGAATCTCGACGTGTTCCTCGACAGCGGATACACTGCGGTCGTACTCTCGAACTTCGGGGGCGTCGTCGCTACGCCGGTCGTGCGTAAAGTCCGCCAGTTGGTGCGCGCTATGCGGCAGGCAAACGAATGACGCCGTGTTTGCATCCGCGTATCTTGCGGCGGCACGCCCGTCTGTTCTACACCACCCTCTGGGTACGATGACGTCCTCGAAAGCCCGCCTCGGTTCCTTCGACGACCTCCTCGCAGCGCTCCCGGACGGCACCGCCCCCCCGGTAGCGCCGACCGCCCGCGCCCTCCGCCGGATCGTCCTCGCGGGCCTCCCCGGCGCCATCGAGGTCATGCGTCTGGGCGACGGGGCCGCCTCCTACGGCGTCGGCCCGAAGAAGATGAGCGAGTCGCACGTCTACATCATGCCGAAGGCAGCCTACGTCAACCTCGGGTTCTATCACGGCGTCGGACTCCCGGACCCGGAGGGGCTGCTGGAGGGGACCGGGAAGAAGATGCGGCACGTCAAGGTCCGCTCGGTCGAGGAGGCCGAGGTGCCGGCCATCCGAGACCTGATCGCGGCGGCGCTGGCCGAGCGGCGATCCGCCCTCGGCATCGCGTAGCCCCGGCCGCTCGGGGTGAGCGGCCGGAAGACGGGGTATCAACACCCCGGAGGCATTCGGGCATGGGAGTGAAGATTCTCGTCATCGTCGTCCTCGCGCTGGTGGTTCTCTACGCGGCGGCCTTCGCTTACGGGGCGGCCCGATGGAAGGCGAACACGAAGGCGTTGCGGGCGCGGCTGGAGGCGGCCCGGTCTCAGGCGCGTCCGCCGCGGGTCGACTTCCGGGAGATCGAGGGCCTGCCCACGCCGGTCCAGCGGTACTTCCGCGCGGTGCTCGAAGATGGGCAGGCTCTCATCGCGGGCGTGCGGGTGCAGCACGCCGGCACCTTCAACCTGCGCGAGGAGGGGGCGCAGTGGAGGCCGTTCACGTCGGAGCAGTGGGTCGCTACCCGGCGGCCCGGCTTCGTCTGGAACGGCCGCGTCGCCGTGCTGCCCGGGTTTCCCGCGCGGGTGCACGACGCCTACGTGGCGGGCGAGGGCCTTCTGCACGCCTCTCTGCTCGGTCTCGTCCCGGTGGCCGATCTGCACGGCGGAGGCGCGTTCGCCGCGGGCGAGCTGATGCGGTATCTCGCCGAGGCCCCGTGGTATCCGACGGCCCTGCTGCCGAGCCAGGGGGTGACCTGGGAGGCCGTGGACGACCATTCCGCCCAGGCCACGCTGGCCGACGGCGACCTGTCCGTCACGATGCGGTTCACCTTCGACGGCCGGGGCCTTATCGGCTCGATGCAGGCAGCGGCGCGCGCCCGGATGGTGAACGGCGAGATCGTACCGACTCCGTGGAGCGGGCGGGTCTGGAGCTACGAAGAACGCGAAGGAATGCTCGTGCCTACCGGCGGGGAGGTGGCATGGCTGCTGCCGGAGGGTGAGAAACCCTACTGGCGAGGCCACCTCACCGCCCTCGATTACGAATTTGCAAGATGAATGCACTACCGCCGTTAAACGGTGAGGTTCACGTAGTTAGGCCCCGGCGTGAATTGGTGTGCGTATCAGCCCGGCCGGTCGTGGCGATGCGGCGGATATTACTGAGCACCGCCGTCCGCCTCAGCGCGGCAGGGAGGAGAGCAGGGCGGCCTGAAAAAGAGAAGGCAGCCGGCGGGGCCTCTCCCAACCCCGGACGGCTGCCTCCGCTTCGCACGCCTGCCAGATCACTGCCGCGCGCGGTGGTCTGCGACGGCGGCATAGGTCAGGTTGCGCACCGTCAGGGACGGATCGCGCCCGCCCAGGTCGGCCAGCCGCGCCATGCCGTACTCGTCGCCGACGGCGTGGAGCGCCGCGAGCGCCATCAGCCGGTGGCCCCGGTCGCGGTCCCACCGGTAGATCTTGAGTAGACCCGGCACGACGGGCGCCAGATCGACCTCCGGGTAGCGGTGCGCCAGCTCGATGACGAGCTGCATGGTGCGCTCCTGCACGGCCGCCCTCGGCGAGTCCAGCGCCGTCGCGATCTGCTCGGCGACGTGCAGCGTCCACGTGTGGGACGGGGTGGCGGTCTGGGCCTGCGCGGGTATGGCGAGGGCCGCCAGCACCAGCAGGGCCGCGGCGTATCGGGCGATGTTGGACATCATCGTGAGATCCTCCCTCATAAAGATTCAGTGAAGCGACGCGCTCGTCCGCTACGGAGGCGGCCGAGAGGGAGTTGCGGCCGCGCAAATTCCGGTCGCCACTTCGTTGCACGGGGCGCCCGAACGGTGGCGGGCGGCGCCCGAGCCGTCGGGGCGTGTCAGCCGCCGGCTACCGGCAGCGCGAAGCCGAACGTAGAGCCCTTGCCCGGCAGGCTCTCCACCACGAGGCGGCTGCCATGCGCGCTCAACAGGTGCTTGACGATGGCGAGCCCGAGGCCGGTGCCGCCCTGGCTGCGCGAGCGGCTCGTATCGACGCGGAAGAAGCGCTCGGTCAGGCGCGGGAGGTGTTCCGGCGCGATGCCGATGCCGTCGTCCACCACCGAGACCTTGACGAGGCCCTCGGCCGCGTGGCGGGCCACCACCTCCACGTGCCCGCCGGCGCTGTTGTACTTGACGGCGTTGTCGATCAGGTTGATGAGCACCTGCCGGATGCGCTCACGGTCCCCGAAGACGGCCGGCAGGTCGGGCGGCACCTGCACGCCGAGGGCGATCTGCTTGGCGGTGGCGAGCGGTTCGAGGGATTCGGCGACTTCGCGCACCAGCGGCGCGAGCGCGAACGGCGCCCTCGCCATCTCCAGCTCGCCCATCTCGATCCGCGAGACCTCCGCCAGGTCGCGCGTGAGGTTGCCCAGCCGGTCCGCGTTGCGCACGATCTTCTCGACGAAGGCGCGGTTGACCTGCTCGTCGTCGAGGGCGCCGCCGAGGAGCGTCTCGGCGAAGCCGCGGATGGCGAAGATCGGCGTCTTGAGCTCGTGCGAGACGTTGCCGAGGAACTCGCGGCGGTAGTTTTCGAGGCGCTTCAGCTCGCGGATCTCCTTCTCGTGGGCCTGCCCGGTGCGGTAGACCTGCCAGATCAGGTCGTTCAGCTCGTCGCCGTGTGCGGGGCGGACGGCCTCCAGGTTCTCGAACCGGCGCTTGCGGATCTGGCGCAGCGTGGTGCGGGCCAGGGCCAGCCGGCCGGCCAGCAGCCGGTGTGCCACGGCATAGGCGCTGCCGGCGGCGGCGGCGGCCAGCAGCAGGAGGGC
>JAWWAN010000005.1:0-18565 GCA_033721675.1 Rhodothermales bacterium
CGTCTTCGGTGTCGAGCAGGAAGCCGAGTTCGCGGCTGATGCGCGCGAGTTCGTCCACGCCCAGCGCGTCGTCGCTGTCGAGGTAGACCGACACGCTCTGCGAGCCGGGCTTGCCGCGCACCTCGACCTCGACGACGAAGTGCGCCGTGCCGCTGAGAATGTCCTCGACGAGCGCCTGCACACGGTCGTGCAGCGGCTCGGCGACGGGGTGGGTACTCATCCTGCCGTGGCGTCGTTGGACCCCTAAGACGGGGTGGTGGCTAAAAAAACGCCCGGCCCGCGGGGGCAGGGCGCCTCCAGGCGGGCGGGGAGCAACAAAAAAGGGCGGCTTTCAGGCCCCCCTTTTCCTCGGCGTGCCACGCGGGCCTGCCGAGGTGCCTCGCTAACCTGAGCGTACTACGAAACCCCAAACGCGGCCCCTCAGACGATGTTTCCCCCCGTTTCTTAATTTAGAAGGAAGCCCGACCGGCCCGAAATAGCGAAGCCCGCCGGACCTCGGTTCGGCGGGCTTCGGGCGGGAAAGGGCGTGCGGCGCTACGAGTCTGCGGCGGCCTGGCGGCCCGGCCGTTCGAGCGTGAGCTGCACCGAGATCCGGTGCGAGAGCCCCAGCTCGGAAGGCAACCCCCCGAAGTCGCCGAACCCGTAATCGAGCTGCACCTGGCGGAGCGTGAGGCCGGCGCCGACGGACGGCACGAAGTCGAGCCCGTAGGCTTCGGAATTCGTGATCCGATTGACGCCCGCGCGCAGGGCGACGACGTTCTTCAGGCTGAACTCGGTGCCCAGGCGCGGGTGGATCGACATCTCCCCGACGTTGAAGGCGTTGGCCTGCTGCCCGTCGAAGGCGAGGTCTACGTCGAACCCGAGCGTGAAGGTGTTGCCGGTGCCGGCGGGCAGGATGAGGCCCGAGCCGAGGCGGGCCACGGGCAGCACGATGAACGAGCCGCCTTCCGGTAGCTCCTGCTCGAAGACGTCCTCGAAGGTGAAGGGCAGGCCCGTCTCGGGGTCCACGTCGTCGATGGCGAAGGCATCCCGGTTGATGCTCCAGGTCTGGGTCATCGTCGAGGCGTCCTGCACGTTCGCGCCCAGGACGAACCGCTCCGTGCGGTACTGCGCGCCGATGTCGAAGCTGTAGCCCCAGGCGTCGGCGAAGTCGCCGATGGTACGGCGGATGATCTTGCCGGTGACCCCGATGGCGAGCTTGTCGCTCAGGCCACGCCCATAGCTGACGAAGAACGCCATGTCTGCCGCCGAGAACGGCTCGAAGAACGTCTCCGGGTTGGCCTTCGGCTGGTCCCGCTCGACGTCCCAGGCGTTGAGCGTATTCTGGATGTTATCGACCGCGCTGCGGTAGAACGAGATGCCGAGGCTGGAGCGCCCGGTGACGGGGAGCGCGACGCTCCCATAGTCGAACGACACGATCCCGTCGAAGCGCTCGGCGTGCATGTAGGCCAGCTCGGGGTAGCGCAGGCCCGTCAGGCCGGCGGGGTTCCAGTAGCCGGCATTGACGTCTTTGGTGAGGGCCACCTGGGCGCCCCCCATGGCGAGGGCGCGCGCGCCGACGCCGCCCGAGAGAAAATCGGCGCCGTACTTGGCGACGCGTTGCGCCTGGGCCGGCAGGACCGCGAGCAGCGCCACGGCGGCGACTGCCAGCGCCGTCCGCTGGATGAACTCCCACGTCATCGAATCACGCTCCGGAATAGCTGAACAGGTAGAAGAAGATGCGGTAGCGAACGGCTCATGCGCAAGGGCAGTAACTCCTGAACTCTAGGGAGCTTATCAGAAAGCGATGTCGGGAAGGGAGGGTCCAACCGAGCCGCCGGGCGTGCGTTCCCCAACCCGTTCTCAGAAAGAGATCGGCCAGCGCTCCGGCCCCGTTAAGTACCCGCCAGCGCGCTGCGGTGATGAACCGTCCCTGCCCTCCGCTGTCGGGACTGCGATCAACCCCGGCGCACCAGCCGCGCCGCGAACGCGCCGTCCATCCGGTGCCGGTGCGGGAGCGTCGCCATGAACCCCTCCGGCGTCACGACCTCCTCGGGGAGCCAGCGCACGGCCGGCTCGACCTCGAACGCCGGGTGCCGCTCCAGAAACGGCGCGATGCGGGCCTGGTTTTCGTCGGGCTCGATGGTGCAGGTGGAGTAGACCAGCACCCCGCCCGGCCGCACGCAGGCGGCCGCCGCGTCGAGCAGCTCGTCCTGGAGGCGGGCGAGCTGGCCGATCTCTTCCGGCGCGCGGTGCCACCGGAGGTCGGCTCGTTTGGCGAGCACACCGAGGCCGCTGCACGGCGCGTCGAGCAGCACGCGGTCCGCCTGCGGGGCCTCCTCACGGCGAGCGAGGGCGCGGAGGTCGGCGGCCTCCGTGGTGAGGATCGTCACGCCCTGGTCGTCGGCCGCACGCGCCGCGAGGCCGAGGCGGCCTTCGTGTAGGTCGAAGGCCAGCACCCGCCCCCGGTTCTCCATCCGGGCGGCAGCGAAGAGGGCCTTCCCGCCGGGGGCCGCGCAGGCATCGAGCAGCGTCTCGCCGGGCTGCGGGTCCAGCAGACGGACCACCAGGCCGGCGCTCTCGTCCTGCACCGCACAGCGCCCTTCGCCGAGCCAGCCGGACCGGAGGATGGGCTGCAGTTGAGACACGCGCACGAACGGGTCGAGGTACGGCGACGGCGTCCAGGGTACGCCGGCGTCGTCGAGCAGGCCGGTGAAGGCGCGGACGGTGTTCTTGAGGGTATTCACCCGCACCCCGTAAACGGGGCGCTCGTTGTTCCATTGCAGCAGCGCTTCGGTATCAGCGGGTCCGTACCGCTCGATCCAGCGGCGGACCAGCCAGGACGGATGCGAGTACCGGATGGCGAGCGCCTCGGCCGGATCGGCGTCGGAGGGCTGGGGCAGGCGATCCTTCGCGCGGAGCACGGCGCGGAGGACGCCGTTGACGAGCCCGCCGGCGCCGGGGCGCACCTTACGCTTCGCCAGCTCGACGGCTTCGTTGAGCGCGGCGTGCGGCGGGGTGTCCAGGTAGAGCAGGTCGTAGAGCCCCACGCGCAGGATCTGGCGCAGCGTGGGCTCCATCGCCTCGAAATCGCCCCGGTAGAAGTGTGCCAGGAGGAAGTCGAGACGACGGCGCCAGCGCGTCACGCCCGCCACGTACTCGCGCAATTGCCGCTCCGCGCGCGCATCCAACGGCGCCTCGCCCTCGCCGGCGAAGCCCACGAAGGCGCGGTCGACCTCGATGCGTTGCAGCTGCTCGACGGCCCGCGCGCGGGCGGAATGGAGCCGGGCGTCCTTCATCAGCGGGACCCCGCGAGCTGCTTGATGGATTCGTTCGCCGCCACGATGAGCGGGTCTAGCGACGGCGCGAACGGCGGCGTGTAGATCAGGTCGAGGTCTCTCAGGTCGTGCACGGTCGCGCCGGCGCGGACGAGCGGGACGAGCACGTCCGCGCGAAGGGCGGCGCCCTCCCGCCCCACCAGCTCGCCACCCAGCAACCGCCCGCTGCGGCGTTCCACCACGAGGCGCACGTACACGCGCTCGGCGCCCGGGTAGATGGCCACCCGCGACCAGTGCCGGACCGTGTGGGCGAGGGCGTCGAAGCCGGCGTCTTGCGCTTCGGCGAGCCGCAACCCCACGGCGGCCACTTCGAGGCCGAAGACTTTGACCGCCGAAGCCGCACAGACGCCGGGGAAGCGAGCCGGGCGGCCCTGCCCGCGCCGCGCGGCGTTCTCCGCGGCCACGCGTGCCGTGCGGAAGGCGACGGGCGAGAGCGGGAGATGGATCGCCCGCCCGTCGATCACGCGCTCGACCTCGATGCAGTCTCCGCAGGCCCAGATGCCCGGCACGTTCGTCCGCATGCCGGCATCGACGGCGAGGGCGCCGGTCGCACCCACGCGGACGCCGGCGGCCCGCGCGAGCGCCGTGTTGGGCTCCACGCCCATCGCGACGACCACGGCCTGGCACCCGATCTTCTCGCCCCGGTCCGTCCGCACCGCCCGGACGAGGCCGTCGCGATCCTGCTCGAAGGCCACGGCCCGCTCGCGGCGGATCTGCACGCCGTGGCGCTGCACCTCCTCCTCGATCACGGGCCGCAGGGCGTCGTCGAGGTAGCGGTTGAGCAGACCCCCCTGGGGCTCGAGGATCGTCACCCGGATGGACCGCGCGTGCATCGCCTCCGCCATCTCGACGCCGACGTACCCGCCGCCGAGAATCACGACGTGCCGCACCGGATGGGCTGCGAGGAACCGCTGGAGACGGCGGGCATCCGTCAGCCGCCGCATCGGGAACACGTTGGCGGCGTCCGCGCCGTCGAAGTCCGGCATTCGTGCGCGGGCGCCGACGGCGAGGATCACCTTGTCGAACCGCTCTTCGGTCACCTGCCCCGTGCGCACGTCTTTGACGTCGATGCGGTGGCGGCGCGGATGCAGGCCCAGCACCGCGTGCCCGACGCGCACCTTCGCCCCCCGCGTCGCCTCGAACTCTTCGGGCGTGAGTACGATCAGGTCGTCCAGCGCGTCGATCCATCCGGCGAGGACGTACGGCATCTCGCAGGCGCCATAGGAGATCTCCGGCCCCTGCTCGAACAGCACCACGTCGGCGCGGGGGTCGGTGCGAGCGGCCTGGGCCGCCGCGGCCGGCCCGGCGGCCACCCCTCCGATGACGGCGATGCGATGCGAGGGCATGATGGGAGACGAGGGTCGGGAAGGTGGAGGCGGCACTGCGAATATCGAACGCAGGGCGAAGAATGTCGAAGGCCCGGCCCTCCCTACTCCGGTTTTGAGGCCCGCCCCGCCCCGCGAGCACCGGCTCTCGCCTGGATGTATCCCGCGACGGCGCAGCGGAAACGAACTGCACAGCAGGGTATTGGGCCTGTCTGCTTCATGGTATACTTAAACTGGAGTCTGCCGGGGTACCCTGCACCGCCGCCGTCTGCTTCTCGGGGCGTGTGCCGCCCTCAGGACCGAGCGGGTTGTCAGAACCCCGTCCCTCGCACTTCGATGAGCGGATCCCCGGGCTCGCGGTGGCCGTCCGGATGGGCTTGCTCGTGGGTCTCAGGTTCCAGGTGCGCCGTCACCACGACCTCGTCTTGCGCGAACAGCGCCGCGACGGCTTCCTCGACGTCGTGCGAGCGGGCGTGGGCTTCGGCGAGGCTGAGAGCGTCGTCGAAGTGCAGATGATACTCCACCCAGACCTGATCGTTGACGCGGCGGTGGCGCACCTGATGGTAACCGGTGATGACGCGGCGGCGGACGGCGTCGTCGAGCGTCGCCAGCAGCGCCGCCGTCGAAGCGGTGTCCGCGCGTTCCATCAGGCCCTCGAAAGCCTGGCGGAGCAGGCGCAGCCCCGTCCATCCCAGATGGAACGCGACGAGGATGGCGATGAGGGGATCGAGCCAGGCGAGGCCGGTGACCCAGACGAGCGCCACGCCGAGGACCACGCCGAGGCTCGTCCAGACGTCGGTGAGCACGTGCCGGCCGTTGGACTCGAGCACCAGACTGTTGTGCCGCCGCCCCACGCGCACGAGATAGGCACCGAGGATCAGGTTGACGCCACCCAGACCCGCGACCAACGCCAACCCCAGCCCGAGCTGCCGCAGCTCCGGCCCGAGCCACAACGCACGCCCGGCCGAGTACAGCACGGTGAGCGCCGCCACGAAGATCAGCCCGCCCTCGAAGCCGGACGAGAAATAGGCGATCTTGCCGTGCCCGTAGGGATGGCCCGTATCCGGCGGCTGGAACGCATACCACAGGCTGAAGCCCACGAAGAGCGTCGCGAAGAGATGGATCACGGACTCGGCCGCATCCGAGAAGATGGCGGCGCTGCCCGTGAGGCCGAACGCCGCGAGCTTCCCCCCCAGCATCAGCAGCGAGACGAGCAGGCTCGCCGCCATCGCGCGGCTGCGCGGATCTCGCACGTCGAAGAAGGAAGGCATCGGGGCATCGCCAGAGGAACGCGCAGCACGGGCAGGCTCCATAACGACGCACCGGTCCGGCTGCTCCGTGAAAACGGAGCAAACCGCAGCATACCCTCCAACGCCCCCGTTCGCTAGGCCGGCGCGCCCACCATCGCCCGAATCTTGCCGAGCAGCGGCGCAGGGTCGTCGGGCCGGGCGATGTAGGCGTCGGCCCCGGCCGAGAGGGCCTCGACGACGTCGGCGCTCCGGGGGTGCGTCGTGAAGAGCACCACCGGCAGTGACGCCAGGCGGGGTTCGCGGCGGATGAACCGGGTCGCTTCGATGCCGCTGAGGGCGGGCATCTCGGCATGGAACAGGACGAGGTCGAACGCCTCGCCCTGGATCATCTTGAGCGCCGTCAGGCCGTCCTGCGCTTCGCTCGTGAGGAATCCGGCATCGTGCAGATGGCGGGCGAGCCGCTTGCGGAAGACGGGGGCCTCGTCGGCGATCAGGATGGTCGGGCGTACGTCCGGCATGGCAGCGTGGGGCCGGGCCGGCGTGCCCTCCGTGACCCCTGCCTGCCGGATCCGCCGCAGGACGTCCCGCGCGGTGACGGGTTTGGCGAGGTAGCCGTCCACCTCGCACGTGAGCACGGCCCGCACGTCCTCGATGGACCGGGCCGTGGTGACCAGGTAGATGAGCAGGTCGGTCCGCGCCTGCTCCACCCGCAGCCGGTGGATGGCCGCAGCGCCGTCCATGACCGGCATGTGGTAGTTCATCAGCACGACTTCCGGGTTCTCGGCCGCGACGGCGGCGACCGCCTCCTCCCCGTCCGCCGCGTCGATGACCTCGCACCCGACGGCACGCAGCGAGAGGGCGAGTTTCTCCCGGAGGAGCGCGTCGTCCTCGGCCAGCACGATGCGGGGCGGGCGCGGCAACGAAGCCACGAACGCCTTCTCCACAGGATCCACCACCTCGCTGGGATGGGGGGCCGTGCTGAGCGCATTCAGCTGGCCGACGAGGCCGAACAGCCCCCCCTGCACGCGCTGCCGGATAGCGGGCGTGAGTGCGCCTCCCTGCTCGCGGACACTACGCAGCGCCTCGTCGAGCGGCTCCAGCCCCTGCGAGATCTGCGGCAGCCCGAACGTGGGCCCGGAGCCGCAGAGCCGATGCACCTCCTGGGCCAGCATCTCCAGACCCTCGGCGTCGAGCGTCCCCTGGGCGAGTGCGTGCCAGCGGGCGAGGATCTCGCTCAGCCGGTCAGGGAGCTGCTTCAGGTAGGCGTCGTACAGCAACGAGGCGCGTTGCTCCAGGCTTTTTTGCGGTTCCATTGCGGCGTTCTCGGGGTGCGGTTGCGTTGCGGGGTTCGTGCCTTCGCGCAGGGTCGGAATCCATCTCACCCGTTCGCGGCGCGCCACGTCGCGGCGAGCCGCTCGGGCAGGGCCATCGGGTCGAAGGGCTTGCGGATGACGTCGGCGGCGCCCAGGGCGAAGTAGGCTTCCACCTCGTGGCGCTGCGCGCGCGCCGTCATGAAGACGATTGGCGTGGCTGCAGTGCCGGGCAGGGCGCGCAGGGCGCGGTACGTGCTCGGCCCGTCCATCCCTGGCATCATGACGTCGAGCAATACGAGGTCCGGGCCGAACTCCGGCGCCCGCGCGACGGCGTCGGCGCCGTGGCTGCACGCCAGCACCTCGTACCCGCCGAGCGACCGGAGCGCCAGGCCGGCGATGGCCTGGATGTCCGGGTCATCCTCGACCATCAGAATCTTCTTCAGCGGAGACGAGGGCATGGGGATGGGCGGTCTCGGTGGCGGGGGTGGCAGTGCGACGATGAAGCACCTGCATGACGGTGTGGACGAGGTCGGTGTTGGTCGTCGAGGCCTTGGTCAGCGCAGCCTCCACGCGGGCCGCGAGCTCGTGCCCGACCTCCTCGGCCGCGAACAACACGATCGGCGTCGCCTCGGCCCCCACTACCGGCATCCGGGCCAGCAGCTCGAGGCCGTTGCCATCGGGCAATTCGAGGTCGAGGATGATCAGGTCGAACGGCGTCTCGGCGAGCGCGGCGACGGCGTCGTCGAGCGAGCGGACGTGGCGTACCGTGGTGATCGGGTCGAGCAGGATCGTGAGGAGCTGCCCGACGTCCGCGTCGTCCTCGACGTGGAGGACGCTGGCCCGGCGGGCGCCGGCCAGCGTCCGCCGCAAGACGGAGGCGAGGCGCATCGTGTCGAGCGGTTTCTGGAGCCAGTCCACCACGTTGAGCGCCATCCCTTCCACCTGCGCGCTGGCCTTACGGGCCCGTGCGGAAAGGACGACGACGGGGAGATCCCGCGTGGCCGGCTCGGTCCGCCACGCGCGGAGCAGGGCGAGGCCGTCGTCATCGGGCAGGCCGAGGTCCAGCGTGACGGCGGAATAGGCGGTCTCGGCCACCCGGCGGCGTGCTTCCTCGGCGGTCCGGGCGATGTCCACCTCGAAGCCGTGGATGCTCAGCAGCATCCGCAGCATGTTGCCGAGGTCGTAGTCGTCCTCGCACACGAGGATGCGCTCGGCGGGCGGCGTGGGGGCCGGGCCGGGGCGGGTGGGCGCCGGGTCTTCGAGGGGTTCTGCCGGCAGCGTGAAGTAGAACGTCGTGCCGTGGCCGTCCGCCGTCTCGAAGCCGATCTCGCCGCCGTGCATCTCCACGATGGACTGGCAGATGCTGAGCCCCAGGCCGGTGCCCTGGTGCGTGCGGCTGCTGGAGCCGTCCGCCTGGACGAACCGCTCGAAGATGCGATCCCGGTATTCCTCGGGGATCCCACTCCCCTGGTCTCGGATCTCGACGCGGGCAAACCGGCCCTCCCAGCGCGCCGAGACGTGGACCGTGCCGCCCTCGGGCGAAAACTTGGCGGCGTTGGACAGCAGGTTGGTCGCCACCTGCGTGATCCGGTCGGCGTCGCCCGGGATGACGAGCGGGTCGGGCGGGGCCTCCTCCAGCACCACCGAGACGTTCAGGCGCCCGACGTACGCCTCGTTGGCTTCTACGGTCTGGGCCAGCAGCGCGTGCAGGTCCAGCGGATCTACGTGCAAGGGCATCGAGCCCGATTCGATCTTCTGGAGGTCCAGCAGATCGTTGATGAGGCGCACGAGGCGTTCGCAGTTGCGGTGCGCCACCTGCATCATGGTCTGGATCTGCTGGGGATCCCCCACGGCCCCGGCGGCGACGAGGGTGAGCGCCCCGGAGATCGACGTCAGCGGGGTGCGCAGCTCGTGGCTCACGATGGAGAGAAACTCGTCCTTCGCACGTTCGGCGCGCCGCCGCTCGGAGATGTCGCGCACGATGCACAGCGCCTCGTCCTCCTCGCCCACCACGATCCGCACCTCCAGATCGACGGTTTTGCCCCGCACCACCAGGGCGTCTTCGTAGAGGCACGGCTCGCCGGCCTCGAAGGCCTCGCAGACGTGCTCCTGGAGGGTCGCCCCGAATGGATCCGGCAGGAGGCTGGACAGGGGCTCGCCGACGTACTGGCTCGGGAGGGCGAACGAGCCGCCATTCTGCGCCGGCTTGTACTCGCTCACGCACCCATCGGGGCCGACCTTGATCATGGTGTCCGGGATGGCCTGCAGGAGCGCGCGGTGGCGGGCCTCCTTGCTCCGCAGCACGTCCTCCCACTCGCGCCGCTGCTCGACCTCCAGCTCCAGCAGCTCGTTGGCGAGGCCGAGGGCGACGGTGCGGTCGCGCAGGCGTTGCTCCAGCACCCGCCGCTCGGTGACGTCGCGCAGGGCTACCAGCCGCAGCGTCTCGCCTTCCCAGTACGTCTCCGCCACCCGCATCTCGGCTTCGCGCGTGCCGCCGCCGGGCTGCGCGATGGTGAGCTCGGCGATGGCGCCCGGCGTGATGGCCTCGCCCAGCCGCTCCGCCGTGATCCGGTCCGCGCCGCCGAAGAGCGCCTCGGCCGCCGCGTTGGCGAGCACGACTGCGTTCTCCTCATCGAGGATCAGAACGGCGTCTGCCTGGTGGGCGATGAACGCCTGGAACCGGCGGCGGCTGGCCTCGCGCTCGCGCAGCAGGGCTTCGAGCTGCATCCGGAGGCGGTGGCGCTCGATGGCGTGCCGGATGGCCCGCAGATGCGCATCCGGCTCGATCGCGCCCTTGACGAGGTAGTCCTGCGCGCCTTCCTTGACGGCCTGCACCGCGAGGTCGGTGTCGTCGAGGCCCGAGAGGACCACCACGGGCACCTCCGGCACCTCGGCCAGCACGCGGCGGACCGTCTCGATGCCTTCCGATTCCGGGAGGGTCAGGTCCAGCAGAATGACGTCGGCCGGATGCGCGGTGAGGTGCTCGAAGGCCTCGCTCAGCCCTTCCACCTGCGTCACGCGGACCGCCGCCGGCCCGCTGGTCCGCAGCATCTCCAGGAAGAACCGGGCGTCGGCCGGGTTGTCCTCGATGAGGAGGAGGTCGATCTCGAGGTCGTGCATGGCGCGCGGCGCGTCGTTGGATGGGGTCTCAGCCATTGGGAAGCTGCACGATGCTGAACCAGAACCGCTGCACCGAGGCCATGATCGACACGAACGCGTCGAGGTCGATGGGCTTGGTGATGAAGCAGTTGGCGTGGTGGCGGTAGCAGTCCTGCACGTCGCGCTCGGCGTGCGAGGTCGTGAGGACGATCACCGGGATGTGGCACAGCTGCGCATCGCGCTTGATGCGCGCGAGGATCTCCCGGCCGTCCAGGGTGGGCAGGTTGAGGTCGAGCAGGATCAGCTCCGGCAGGGGCTGCCGGTGCTCCAGACGCTGCGCGAGGTAGGCGAGCGCGTCCTCGCCGGTCTCGGCCACGTCCAGCGCGTGCCAGATCCCGCTCTCGCTAAAGACCTCCTGCATCAGCCGGATGTCGCTCGGGCTGTCCTCGACGAGCAGGACGCGGATGGGCGTCTGGCGCGGGCTCGGCGCCGGCAGCGGGAAGGGTGAAGAAGAACGTCGCTCCATGACCTGGTTCGGATTCGACCCAGAGACGCCCACCGTGGCGCTCTACGATCTTTTTGCAGATGGCGAGCCCGATGCCGGTGCCCTCGTAGGTGCGCCGGCTCTGAAGCCGCTTGAAGACCTCGAAGATGCGGTGCTGGTGCTCCGGCTGGATGCCGATGCCGTTGTCCTTGACGGCGATGCGCCAGCCCTCGGGGCTGCGTTCGCTGGAGACGTGGACCTCGGGCACGGCCTCCCCCCGAAACTTGATGCCGTTGCTGATCAGGTTCTGCAGGAGCAGGATCATCTGGGTGGCGTCCGCCCGCACCGTCGGCAACGGCCCCCGCGTGATGCGCGCGCCGGACTCGTCGATACGCCCCTGCATGCCCACCAGCGTCTGGTCCAGCGCCTCGCCCAGCGCCACCGGCACGCGCCGGATCTCGCGGCGGCCGGCGCGGCTGTAGGAGAGCAGATCGCGGATGAGGGCCTGCATGCGCCCGGCCCCGTCCACGATGTAGGCGATGAAGTCGTCGGCGTCCTCGTCGAGCCGGCCCTGGTATCGTTTCTCCAGCAGCCGAACGTAACTGCTGATGGTTCGGAGGGGCTCCTGGAGGTCGTGCGAGGCCACGTAGGCGAACTGCTCCAGCTCGCGGTTGCTGCGCTCCAGGGCCGCCTTCGCCCGGTTGCGCTCGGTGACGTCTGCGATGAGGATCTGCATGGCCGCCTCGCCCTCCCACCGGGTGGGCGTCGCCACGACCTCGACGTCGATGACCTCGCCGTCGAAGCGGCGGTAGCGGAGGGGGACGCGCGGCGAGGGCGCGCCGCTGGCCATCATGGCCGCCACCTCGCGCTCGACCAGCGCCCGGTCTTCGGGCAGGATGACGCGGTAGGGGTCCACGCCGACGACGGCGGAGGGCGACTCTGCAGCCAGCAGGCGTGCGCAGGCTGCATTCGCCGCCAGTACGCGGTCTGCGTTCTGGATGGCGATCGCCTCGGGCGCGTTCTCGAAGAGCAGCCGGTAGCGCTCCTCGCTCAGGCGCAGCGCCTCGTCGCCCTCGCGGCGCGCGAGGATCGCCGCCACCCACTGGCCCAGCATCCGCACGAACTCGCGCGCGCCGTCGTCGAAGCGCCCTTCGCGCGGCGCCGCGCCGGAGAAGTTGAGCGTGCCGTAGCGCCGGCCGCGCACCGTGATGGGGATGCCGATGTAGGCTTCGAGCCCGAAGGCCTCGTAGCACGGATGCCGCCGGTGCGGGGAGATGGACATGTGCTCGATGGCGACGACGTCGTCCGCCGCGTAGGTCATGCTGCAATAGGTGGTGCCGAGGGGGAACGTCTGCCCGGCCTCCAGGGCGTCAGTCGAGGCCGCGACGACCGTGTAGCGGTCGCCCTCGATGTGGCTCATGATGCCGATGTCGAGATCGAACAGCTCGGTCGTCAGGCGCAGGACTTCTTCGATCTGCTCCTCGAACGGGCGATCCGCCTGGGTGGTGATGTGGTGCAGGAGGCGGAAGCGGTTCTCGCTCCGCCGCAGCGCCGCCTCGGCGCGCGTGCGCTCGGTGACGTCGACGATGACCGCGAGGGATCGTACCACCCGGCCCGCCTCGTCCCGCTCGCTGACGGCCGAGAGCAGCACGTCCATCACCTCGCCATCCCGCTTGACGAACTGGTAGGGCGTGTTCAGCGAGTAGCCGGTCCGGTAGAACGCCTTCAGGATGCTCTTGGCGCGCTGCTGCGATTCTTCCGTGAGGAACTCGGTCGAGCGGCGGCCCAGCACGTCTTCCCGCTCGTAACCCATCTTCTCGAGCCAGTAGTCGCTCACGCTGATCAGCTTGCCCTCGGCGTCGATCGAGTGGAGCATCACGGGCGTGCGGTTGTAGAGGTGCCGGTAGCGCGCCTCGCTGCGCCGGAGGGCCAGCTCGGCGCGCTTCCGATCCGTGACGTCGATGAAGACGCCGAAGAGCGCCTCGACGGCCCCGCCCGCGCCGACGGCGCACTCGCCCCGGGAAACCACGTGCCGGACCTCGCCGGAGGGCTGCACGATGCGCAGCTCGAACTCGAACCGCTCGGCCTGCTCGATAGCGCGCTGGACGTACGTGCTCACGCGCTCCCGGTCGTCGGGGTGGTACGCGTTGATGCCGGCTTCGAGCGTGGGCGTGAACGTCTCGGGGTCGCGCCCGTGGATGCGGTAGACCTCGTCAGACCATGTCACCGTGCCCCGGACCAGATCCACGCGCCAGTGCCCCACCTGCGCCATCTCCTCGCCGCGCTTGAGCAAGAGCGTCTGCTGTTCGAGCATGGCGTTGCGGTGCTTCTCTTCCGTCACCTCGCGCGCGACGGCATAGATGACGTCTGCGAAGGGCTGCGCACGCCAGGCCAGCCACCGGTACGCACCGTCGCTGCAGCGGTAGCGATTCTCGAAGTGGATCGTGGGCTCCCCGGCGCTCAGCTTCTCCATCTCGGCCAGGGTGGCCTCGACGTCGTCCGGGTGCACCAGGTCCAGGAAGGGACGTGCCAGGAGTTCTTCCCGGCTGTAGCCGAGGACGGTCTGGAAAGCCGGGTTGATGCGCTTGAAGTAGCCGTCCGGCGTGGCGAGGCAGAGCAGGTCGATGGACAGCTCGAAGAAATGGTCGAGCTCGTTGCGGGTGGCGCGGTGCCGCTCGACCTCCTGCTGGAGCTCGGCCGTGTAGCGCTCCATCGTCTTGAAGCTGGGCAGGCGGAGCGCCTGCGGGATCACGTAGAACAGGACGCCGGCGGTGGCGAGCGAGACGAGGCCGGTGGCGGCCTTCATCAGGCCGGTGAGGCGGTAGGTGCCGTGCCACACGGACCAGATGCCGAAGGCGTGGGTGAGGCCGCACAGCAGGATGAAGGCCCCGAAGAGCCAGAACACCCCGCTGAAGTGCAGATCCTCCCGCTTCTTCACGAAGTAGATGAGGCCGGCCGGGATCACGAAGTAGGCCACCACGATGGCGGCGTCCGAGACGACGTGGAGCCACACGAGCTCGGGCAGCCACTGGTAGCAGTGCCCGTGGGGCATGAAGCGGGAGTCGAAGAGCGAACGCAGAAACTCGAGCATCGGTGGGGTCAGGAATAGAAAGGGCGCGAGCCACTCAGCGGCTCTTCCAGGGGCCGAGGCGTTTGGCCGTACGACCCGCCTCCCGAAACCCGACCAGGCGGATCTCGACGAATCCCTCGAACCGTTCTTCGGCGAGGGCCATGCTGCATTCGATCTCGTAGAGCGCCAGGCGCCCGTCGATCCATCGCTGGAGGCGGGCCTGGGCAGGCCGCCCCGGCTCGAAGCTCTCCATTCCGAAGATCTCGTCCGTCAGGTGCCCCAGCACCATCTCCGAGGGTACTGCGCGGGGCGGCGTCCAGGCGTGCATCGGGTCCTCGTCTCCCAGCGTGACGGCGGGCACGGCCCCTTCGCGCACGTGGATTTCGGCCCGCCCCACCCCCCGGCGAGACACGGCCACGAGCAGCGCCTCCAGCCACGCCGCCATCGAAGACGAGGCGGTTTCGGGCTCCCCCTCGACCGCCGGGGCCGCCCCGGAAACGGGCGGAGCGCCGCCCGGGTCGTCCTCCTCGGGGTAGCGATCTTCGAGGTAGGCGGCCAGCTTCTTCCCTTCCTCGTTCCACCAACCGAGGAACGTGCGGCGCAGCAACGTGATGAGCGCCTCGGCCGGGGCGTACTGAATCTTGTGGTGCTCCACACTCAGCGATTCGACGAACTCGATCACCGCAGGGCCGCCCGGGTCGGTGGCTGCCAGGATGAGTCGTGGCGCCCCACTGCCAGGCTCGGTATCGACGCCGATGGGCACGACGAGGCGCTCCACCATGGTCCGCCACTGCGCCGGCGCGAAGGACGCAAAGAGCGTGCGGAGGAACGTGGCGGTCTGCGCCTCCTCGATGTCCGCCGTCTCGATGCCGTAGATCTCGGCGGCGATGCCCAGCACGGCGCTCTTCGAGACGCCTGGGACGCCGAGGAGCACGCGCCACAGCGGGAGGCGGGCCCGGCGCTGGCGCCACTGGGCCCACGCGCGCGCGACCTGGTCCTGGTGCACGACCTCGTAGAAGAGGGCCATGATGACGACGCTGTCGTGCAGATCCAGCGGATCGAACACGGCCGCCGGATCGCCAGGCGAACGTCTGGGTACGGGATGAACGACGGGTACAGTCACAAGGTGTGGATGCCTGATTGGGGGACAGATCGGCAGGCTTGCGCCCTCGTTGGTCTAAGATGATGCCACAAGCAGAATGGCGGCTCTGCTCCCCAGACCCCTGCCAGAGCCCGGGCGCTCGGGGATCAGCATGCCGCCGGCGCGGAATATTTTTCCCGCAACCGCAGAGGGTCCAGGCCTATCTTTCGCGCCGATGCGCCCGTCCCTACCCCCTTGCCCCCTCCGATTGATCGTCCGAGGCCGTTCCGTGAGGCGTCTCGCACGGCTATATTGGAAGCCGCAGCCCCGGTCCCCCACCCACGAGCCGCTCCGTCTCATGCCTCATCTCGAACACCTGGGCATCGCCGTCCGCGATGCCGACGCCGTCGCCGAGCTGCTCCACGCGCTGCTCGGCGAGCGGCCCTATAAACAGGAGACCGTCGCGCGCGAGGGCGTGCGGACGCATTTCATCGCGGCGGGCACGGCCAAGCTGGAACTGCTCGAAGCGCTCGGCCCGGAGTCGCCCGTGGCGCGCTACCTGGAGAAGCGGGGCGAGGGCCTGCACCACCTGGCCTTCGAGGTGGACGACGCCGAGGCACAGATGGCGCGCGCCCGCGCGCTCGGCCTGACGCCGCTCAGCGATACGCCCCGCCCCGGCGCCGACGGCAAGCGCATCTTCTTCCTCCATCCGAAGCAGACCCACGGCATCCTCCTCGAATTCTGCCAGACCGCCCCGGCGTCCCTCGCCGACGCCGCCCCCGTCTCGGAGGACGGACCCGCCGCCCACCGCTTCGGCACCTCGGCGAACCCACCCGCCCTCCTCGCCGGCGGGCCGGACGACGCGGAGCTGCTCCTGCCGCTGGCCCGGCGGCTGGAGATGGCGTTCCACACGCACGCCGTCGTCCTCGACGCCGACGGACCGCCGGACGAGACGCTGGCCGCTGCCCTCGCGCCCATCGGCCGGCCCGTGCGGGTGGTCGGCGTAGGGCGGGCGGCGGCGCCGGCCCTCCTGACCGCCGCCCACCATCCCGACCGGGTGGCCCGGCTGGTGCTCTATGCCTTCCCGCAGAGCGGCTTCCCCGAGGATCCGTCTTCGCTCACCGCCGTGCGCGCGCGGGCGCTGGTGTGCGCGCCCGACGACGAACCGGCCCTGCTCCACACGGCGCTCCGGCTCCATGCGGCCCTACCCCATGCCCGCCTCGCCATCCTGCCCGCCCGCGAGGGGGCTATCGCGCCCTCCCTTCTCGGCGCCGCCATGGTGGAGCATCTCCGCGCCGACACCGGCCAGTGAGGGGCCGGCCCGGATCGCACGCGCGGCCACGAATCTCCGTAGTTATTACCTCCGCGCCTGCGCCGCGTGTAGTTTCGTAATCGCTATACTGTCCCTGCCTCCCGCGCTCCGGCCAGCCGGCCAGCCCCTGATTCAGATCCGCCGTGTCCGCAGCGGAAGCACTCCGTTTCCAGAATCTTTCATTTATGACTCTTTTCGGCCGGTTTATGGCCTCTACGGATTCGTATTTCACCAGACATTATCAATCTGAATCGATCTGATTCGAAGCCATTCGGTGCGGTGCGCGGGGAGGCTGGCTCGGCGTGGACCCATCCTTGCCTCGGGGAGAGTTGCGGTTCGACCACCGCCTTGAATCTCCGCCCTTAACCCGCTACTGGAACATGGCAACCTTCACCCTTCGCACGCACTGCCGCACTCGTGTCTTTACCGCTGCGCTCGTGCTGCTCTTTGTAGGGATCACCGGCTGCGGCGATGTGCCCACCGGCTTCTCCGACACGGCCGAATCGGCCGATCAAAGCCCCAAGCTTCGCCATGCGCACCTGATGGAGCGTGCGATGCAGCCCGGCGCGTCCAAGAATGGCAACGCGCTCGGGCTGATCCTGGCGACGAACCAGACGAGCGCCCTCCAGAAACAGAAGGTCCTCGAGCGCTTCAAGGTCCTGGAGCGCTACAAGGTCCTCGAGCGCCACTCCTACGAGGAGGCCATCAACGGCTGGGCCATCGAGGTCGAAGACTCGCTCGGCCAGGGCGACTTCAACGCCTTCCTGGACTCGCTCGACGCCGACCCGGACATCACCTGGTACGAGCCCGACTTCGGCATCACGATGCCGCCCAGTTCCTCGACGCCGGGCGGTTCGGGCCAGGAGCTTCCCTGGAGCATCCAGCACATCGGCGGGCACCTCAGCCCGGCGGTCAGCGGCGACGGCTCCGGGAGCGTCCCCGTAGACGTCTACGTGCTCGACACCGGCGTGGCCCAGGCCGATAACAACGACCCGAACGACGACTTCGCGCTCGTCAACAGCATCGACTTCCGGGAAGGGATGAACGACGCGAAGGACTATGACGGCCACGGCACCCACATCGCCGGTATCATCGCCGCCGTGGACGACGGCGACGGCATCGTCGGCGTCGCACCGGGCGCCCGCGTCCACAACCTGAAGGTGCTGGGCGACGACGGACTGACGGACGTCTCGGTCGTCATCGCCGCCGTCGAGTATCTCATCAACGAGAAGCTGGCGCATCCTTCCAAGCCGATGGTCGTCAACATGTCGCTCGGCGAAGACATCGGCACGCCGGCCTACACGGCGCTCGACGAAGCCATCAGCGAGGCCATCTCGCACGGCATCATCTTCGTCGTGGCCGCCGGCAACCAGGGCAAAGACGTCAGCCACATCACCCCGGCCCACGTGGCCGAGGCGATCACGGTCGGCTCGTATGGCCCCACCAACTTCTTCTCTTCGTTCTCGAACCGAGGCCCCGGCGTCGATGTGCTCGCACCGGGTGAGCAGATCCTCTCGCTCGGGCCGGGCGGCGACCACGACCGCGTGCTGATGACGGGCACCTCGATGGCGACGGCCCACGTCACCGGCGCCGTGGCGCTCTACCTGTGGGCGTACCCGTCGGCCACGCCGGCCCAGATCCACGCAGAGGTGATGAACTACACGAAGCCGATCATCCTCGGCACGCCGTCGAACACCACCAATCGCACCCTCTGGATCGGTCTCTAGGTACGTGCGTCCCCCCTTGAGGTCTCTCCTCACGCTCGTTCACAGCCCAAACTGCGCTCTCTAATGACTACTCCAGATCGAGCCCGCATCCTCGTCGTCGAAGACAACGTGATGATCCGGAAGATGCACGGATTGCTGCTCCAGCGCTTCTTCGACGTCGTCCTCACCCGGAACTACGACGAAGCGCTCGAAGCCGCCACCACGCAGGACTTCGACGTCTTCCTCTTCGACATCAACCTGGGCGAGAGCCGCGACGGCATCGACCTGCTCGGGGCCGTGCGGCAGCTACCGGGCAGGCAGGCCGTGCCGGCCATCGCGTGCACGGCGTACACCACGCCGAATCATCGGGAGCAGTTCGCCGCCGCAGGCTTCGACGCCTTCGTGGGCAAGCCGTTCACGCAGCGCGACCTGCTCGAGGCCATCGGCGCCCTGCTGAACGGGCTGCCGCAGCGCGAGCTCGTCCCGGCGCTCGTCACCCCGGCCACGCTCTCCTACGCCGCCTGATCCATCCATCAGAACAGAAGAAGGCCGCCCCGGTGCGCCCCGGGGCGGCCTTCGTTATTGGCCCGGCAGCCCTCCACGAGGGC
>JAWWAN010000006.1:0-18467 GCA_033721675.1 Rhodothermales bacterium
CGGCATCGCTCGCCGAAGGCCGCGTGCCCCTGCAGCGCCTCGACGCTCCGCGCCCCCGTCGCCTCGGCCACGTCGCGGAGGGCGGCGAAGGAGTGCTGAAAGCAGTAGCAGCGGTCGATGCGCATGGGAGCCGGGTGGAGGGCAGAAGGCGGCGTGATGAGTGCAGAAGGCCGGAGGCAGGGGCGGCGGCGGCTCGGCCAGGCCCGTGGGTTCAGCGATCCGCCAGGACGATGTGCCCCGGCGCCACGCCCGCCGGGAAGCGGCCGATCTCGGCGCCGCTGCGGTCGTGGAGGGTGACGAAGCCCGCCGTGGTGAAGTCGGGGATGCGGGCCACGTACAGGCGCCCGGCGGCCGCGTCGTAGGCGACGCCACCGATGGGGGCCTCGCCGGCGAGGTCGATCCGGCCCGCCGCCGTGTTGGTCGCGGCGTCGAAGACGAGCAGGCCGGTGCCCTGGACGGCGAAGAGGTCTCCGGAGGCCGGGGCGTAGAACAGGTCCTGCCCGAAGGAGGCGGCGCCGGCCTGCGCGCCGAGCGCGAAGCGCGCCACCCCGGCGCCCGTCGCGCCGTCGAGCACGACGACGGCGCCGTGGGTCTGCTCGATGATCTCGGTGAAGTCGTCGTTGTAGACGGTCTTGCCGGTGCAGACCACCCACAGCTCGCCCTCGCGGTCCGCCTCCAGGTGGCGCGGCCCGTCGCAGCCGACGTCCACGGTGCCGGTGGCGGCGTCCGTCGCCACGTCGATCACCGTCAGCGTCGTCCCCGCGCCGAAGCCGGAGTTGGCGACGTAGGCCCGCCCGTCGATCACGGCGATGTCCTCCGGGTTCGCGCCGACGGGGATCGTGCCGGTGACGCGGCGGGCGCCCAGATCCACCACGGTGACGGTGCCGGCGAAGAGGTTCGAGACATACGCCTTGTTGGGCGCCACCTCGGCCAGGTAGCGGGGGCTGGGCACGCCGGAGATCCGCCCGATCCGCTCGGTCGGCTCCAGGTCCATGTCCAGAATCTCGACGGCATCGGCGGTATTGGAGAGGACGTAGGCGCGGTCGTCGGTGAGGGTCAGGCTCTGCACCAGCGTCCCGACGTCGTCGAGCACGGTGAGCGTCTGGCCGGTCTCGGGGAGGTAGAGCGTCACCGAGCCGTTGTTGTCGGAGAAGTTGCCCTGGTTGGCGACGAAGACGCCGTCGGCCGGCGTCGCCTCGATGGTCGTCTCGGCGGTATCGCAGCCTGTGGCGGCGAGGAGCAGGGCGAGGAGGAGGGGGGTGAGGCGCGGCATGGCGGTACGGTTTAACGGAACGTGAGCGTCAGCTGGAGGCGGCCGTGGCGCGGCGGCATCGGCTGCGCAGGGAGCACGGCATAGCGCCGGTCCAGCAGGTTTTCGACGGCGAGCGCGAGCGCACCCGCCACCGGCCCGGCCGCGTGCCGGAGGCGCACGTGCGCGTCGATCACGGCGAAGGGATCGAGGAAATCGGTGGCGTCGGCGGTGACGTAGCGGCGCCCGGCATAGCGCCCGGCGAGGCCGATCTGCACGGCTCCGGCGCCGGCCTCCAGGTGCACCTTCATCTGATGGCGCGGTACGTGGCGCACCGGCTGCCCGAACGACGGCGCGGCGGGGTCGGAGCGGTCGCGGGCGTCGGTGAGCGTGTAGAAGGCGCCGCCGCCGAGGCGCAGCCTGCCGGTAGCACGCCAGCCCGCCTCGTACGACGCCTCGATGCCCCGGCTGCGCACACGCTGTACATTCTCCGGGCTCCACACGCCCTGCTGCACGGGGCGCCACACGATCTGGTCGCGGATGCGGCTCGCGAAGGCCGTCACCTCGGCCCGCCCGGTGCGGTGCGCCCATAGCAGGCCGCCGTCGAGCGTCCAGCCGTGCTCGGGGCGCAGGCGCGGGTTGCCGCCCGGCTGCCAGAAGCGGTCGTTGAACGTCGGCACGCGGAAGGCCCGGCCGGCGCTCGCCTTGGCGTGCAGGCCGGGCGCCAGGCGCAGGTTCAGCCCCAGGCGCGGGTTGACGCTCTGCATGCGGGGCGCCCCGGAGGGCACGTAGACATCGGCGCGGAGGGCCGGGTAGACGAGGAGCCGCCCGTAGTGCCCGGTGCCGTGGACGAAGGCGCCCACGTGCCCCTGCCGGGCGTCGGCGGCGAGGCTCGGGTGGGCGGCCCGCCCGAGGCCGGCGGCGAGGCCGGCCCCGGCGAGCCAGCGCCGCCCCGGCGCGAGGCGGACCTCGGCATCCAGCGAGGCGAGCGTGGTGCGGCCCGTCTCGTCGAGGCCGAGCTGTTCGTTGCGGTAGCGCAGGGCGGTGCGCTGGACGAGGCCGCCCAGGCGGAGCGAGCCCCGGCGCAGGCGGCGCTCGGCATCGGCCCAGAGGCGCAGATGCTCGTCCCACTGGCGTTCGCCGCGCGAGGCCGTTGCGTAGAGCGTCGGCAGGCCGCGCTCGGCGTTGGCATACCACGCAGCGGTGCGGAGGCGGGTGCGCGGCGCGTCGTAGCCGACCGTCCCGAAAAACGTGTTCTGGGTGCGGTCAGCGCCCCGGCGCGGCACGTCGGTGGGAGGGAAGAGCGCCCGGTTGCGGTAGGGGTAGTCGCCTTCGGTGGTTTCGAGGGCGGCGGCGGCGAGCCCCGAGAGGCGGCCCCGGGTTCCGGCGGCCAGCACGCTCCCGGTGCGCTCGCCATAGGCCCCGGCGCCGGCGCGGAGCGTGAGGCGAGGCCCTTCGCCCGGCCGCCGCGTGCGCAGGTTGACGACGCCGCCGAGCGCGTCGGTGCCGTAGAGCGCGCCCCCGGCACCGCCCATCACCTCGACGGATTCGAGCAGGAGGGCGGGCAGCAGCGAGAGGTCGAGCTGTCCGAGCTGGGGGTCGGCGAGGCGGTGGCCGTCGATCAGGACGAGGGTCTGTGCCGCGCCGGTGCCGCGCAGAGCGAGCGTCGCCAGCCCGCCGCCGTAGCGCCGGACGAAGGCCCCCGTGCGCGCTTCCAGCAGGTCCGCGACGCTGTGCGTGGACGGCGTCTCCAGCGCGCCCGCGCCGAGGACGGTGACGCGGGCAGGCGCCTCGGCCACGGGCACTGCGCCGCGCGCCGCCGTCACCGTGACGCCCGGCAGCACGACGGTGGTGTCTGGCTGGGCCGCCGCGCGCAGCGGCACCCCCAGCAGCACGAGCAAGAGCAGTGCGCGGGTCATAAAAAAAGCCCCGACCTCAATGATGAGATCCGGGCCACCCGTCCGGCCGGGAGCAGGGCACAGCGCACCTTCGCTGCGGCCGGAGGCGTGCCACGGACCTCAGATCCCGGAGGTGTGTTGGCATCGGCGCCGGCCGGCAGGTCTCCTGACTCGCTACGCGGGCCCCGGGGGGGCCTGCTGCTGCTCCCGGCTCTTCCGCCCGGCCTTCCCATCCCCAAGCGGAGACAGTGACCGGCGGCGTCCTCGCCAGCGGCAGCGTGCGCAGCCTACAGTTGCGGGTACAGTTCCGGACTTTTCGATAGTCGAATCACCGGATTCCCTCTTGGGTCCATGCCCGGCGGGCGTGGAACCAGCGGCGCTCTGGAAAAGAACGAGGGCAAGCTAGGCGACGGCCGCCGCAAATCCAAGCCCTTTACGGAATCTTGCCAGGTGCTATGGATCCGCCCCGGACCGTGGCACCGTAGCACCCCCCTGCCCCGGATGCGCTCCTCCCCCGCCGATGCTCGCCACCGTGCTCGTCCTCGCTCTGCAACAGGCCGCCCCGGCCGTCCCGCGTTCCCTGCTGCTGCTGCTCGGGGCGCTGTTGCTGCTGGGGGGGTTGCTGCTGCTGGGCTACCTGCTGCTGCGCCGCCACCGCGACTGGCTCGGCGGCCGGCTCCTCGCCCTCGATGCCTTCCTCGCGCGCCGCACACCCCGCCTCTGGCGCGCCATCCGCCGCCGCTTCTCGCGCGATGCGTGGCACGGCCTGACGCTCACGCTCGCGACGCTGGTCTTCCTGGGGCTCCTCTTCCTCTTCGCCGTCATCACCGAGAGCTGGCAGAGCGAGGGCGCGCTCCTCGCCCTGGATCAGGCCGTCAACGAGGCGCTGCGGGAGCGGCTCAGCGCCGGGTTCCTCGCCGCCGTGGCGTGGTTCACCCGGCTCGGGGGCGTCGAGGGCGCCCTGCCCATCACCCTCGTGCTGGCCCTCGTGCTGGCCCTGCGGCGGTCGTGGTGGCGCCTGCTGGCGCTCCTGCTCTCGGTGGGCGTGGGCGCGGCGGTGATGTGGGGCCTCAAGCTGTACTTCGCCCGCCTCCGCCCGGAAGGGCCGCTCTTCTCGCCCACCAGCGCCAGCTTCCCCAGCGGGCACTCGTTCACGGCGATGGCGCTCTACGGCTTCCTGCTCTTCCTCCTCTGGCGGTGGACGCCCCACCCGGCGCTGCGCGCCGCCGCGAGCCTGGTGCTGGGGCTCGTGATCGTGCTCGTCGGGCTCAGCCGGGTGCTGCTGAGCGTCCACTGGGTCAGCGACGTGCTCGGGGGGCTCGCCGTCGGGCTGGCGTGGCTGATCTTCAGCCTGATGTTCGTCCGCGCCCTCCAGCACCTGTTCGGGCGGCGGAAGCAGGCGCTCCCGCCCTGACGGCGGCTTGCTCCACGCGCCGATCCGCTCGTATCATTCGCCACTCCGCCCTCCCGCCGCGCCCGGCTCCGCCATGCTGCTCTCGAAAAGCTGCGAATACGGTCTGCGGGCCACGCTCTACCTGGCCGGGCTGCGCCAGGAAGGCTACGTGTCGATCCGGCGCATCAGCGGAGACCTCGGGATCTCGTTCCACTTCCTGACCAAAGTCTTCCAGAAGCTCACCGAGGCCGGGCTGATGCAGTCCATGCGGGGGCCGAGCGGGGGTGTGGCGCTGGCGCGCCCGGCCTCCCAGATGCGGGTCCTCGACGTCGTGCTCGCCCTCGACGGGCCGGAGCTGTTCACGGAATGCGTGCTCGGCCTGCCCGGCTGCGGCAACCGCCAGCCCTGCCCCCTGCACGACCGCTGGGCCGGGCAGCGCGAGCAACTCCGCGCCCTCTTCAGCAGCACCACGGTGGCCGAGCTGGCCGGAGACGTCGTGGCCGGCACCGTCCGGCTGAAGGATCTGGGCGGGGCCGGAGACACCCCGGACCGCGCGTGAAGAACGCATGAGATGCGGCCCCACCGCTTGATGGAGCGGCGCGCCGCAGCGATATTTAAGACAAGAAAGTCCGAAACACAGAACCACCCCCTCCGCCCTCCCTTTTTTTGGAGCTATTTAAGACCATGAAGTCCGAAATGAGTCATCCAGTTCTGCTCGTCCCTTCGGTGCCCGGAAGCGCCTGCCCCAGGGCAGGGGAATCCCCCACGGCGTGGTGCGGGGGGGCCTCGCACGAGCGTAAGGGCGCCGCTGGCATCCGGGCGGCGCGGGCGCCGGTACTTTGGGCATCACGTTCAGCGCACCGTGCGGACGCCACCTCTTCCTCCCCCTCCTCCACCCACCGACCTCGCGCGATGACGCGTCTTGCTCTCTGTGCCGGCATCCTGCTGGCCCTGTTCCTGATCGGCTGCGGCGGCGCGGACGCGCCCGCCGAGGAAGCCGCCCCGTCCGCCCAGACCGAAGACGGCCTCACGGCGGACGAACTCGAAAACGGCATCGGCCCGATCCGCGAGGTCACGCTCGGCCCCCTCGACGCCGCGCTGGCGGCGCAGGGCGAGCAGAGCTTCACGTCCAAGTGCACGGCCTGCCACAAGATGGACGAGCGCTACGTGGGCCCCGCCCTCGGCGGCATCCTGGACCGCCGCACGCCGGAGTTCATCATGAACATGATGCTCAACCCGGACGAGATGGTGAAGCGCCATCCCGAGGCGCGCGCGCTGCTGGCCGAATACATGACGCCGATGCCGAACCAGAACCTCGACGAAGCCGAGGCGCGGGCGATTCTCGAATACCTGCGCCAGATGCACGAGACCCCCAGCTCCGCACAATAACACCCCTTCAAGGAGGTGATCCCATGATGAAAAGCCGTTTCTCCACCCTCGCGCTCGCCGTGGCCGCCGTGCTGCTCTCCGGCGGGTGGTTCTTCTCCTGCCAGACCGCCGGCACCCAGCGCGGGGCCGACGGCGACGCCGCCGCGCAGGTCTACGTCGCGCCCGGCGAGTACGACGAGTTCTACTCGTTCATGTCCGGCGGCTTCAGCGGCAACATGACCGTCTACGGCCTGCCCTCCGGGCGCCTGCTCAAGACCGTCCCCGTCTTCTCCCAGTTCGCCGAGAACGGCTGGGGGTACTCCGAAGAGACCAAGCCGATGCTCAACACCAGCTTCGGCTTCGTGCCCTGGGATGACGCCCACCACCCCGAGCTCTCCCAGACCGACGGCGTGCCGGACGGGCGGTGGATCTTCATCAACGGCAACAACACGCCGCGCGTGGCCCGGATCGACCTGACGACGTTCGAGACGGACGAGATCGTCCAGATCCCGAACTCGGCCGGCAACCACGGCTCGCCCTTCATCACGCCCAACAGCGAGTACATCGTCGCCACCACCCGCTTCAGCGTGCCCGTGCCGCAGCGGGACATGAGCATCGAGGAGTACAAGGGCAACTTCAAGGGCATGCTCTCCTTCGTCCGCGCCGACGCGCCGGGCGAGATGGACGTGGCCTTCCAGATCCTCGTGCCCGGCTACAACTACGACCTCGCCCACGCCGGCAAAGGCCCGTCCGACGGCTGGATGTTCTTCACCAGCTACAACAGCGAGGAGGCCCACACCCTCCTCGAGATCAACGCCTCGCAGAACGACAAGGACTTCATCGCGGCCGTCAACTGGAGGCGCGCCGAGGAATGCGTGGAGGGGGGGCTGGCGCGGCAGATGCCGGCCGAGTACGCCCACAACCACATCGGCGCGGACCGCATCGCGCGCTCCGAGATGAAGACCAGCGTGACCGTCCTGGAGCCGACCGACTGCACCGAGCTGGTCTACTTCCTCCCCACCCCCAAGAGCCCGCACGGCGTGGACGTCGATCCCACGGGCGAGTACATCGTGGCCGGCGGCAAGCTCGCCACCGTGATCCCCGTGCACTCGTTCTCCAAGATGATCGACGCCATCGAGAACGAGCGCTTCGAGACCGTCATCGACGGCATCCCCGTGCTGGAGTACGAGGCCGTCGTCGCCGGGGAGGTCGAGAACGCGGGGCTCGGGCCGCTCCACACCGAGTTCGACGGGCGCGGCTACGCCTACACCACGGCCTTCATCTCGTCCGAGATCGTCAAGTGGGAGCTGGAGACGTGGCAGGTGGTGGACCGGATCCCGGTCTACTATAGCGTGGGCCACCTGATGATCCCCGGTGGCGACAGCCGCCAGCCGTGGGGCAAGTACCTCGTGGCGCTCAACAAGATCACCAAAGACCGCTACCTGCCCACCGGCCCCGAACTCGCCCACGCCGCCCAGCTGATCGACATCAGCGGCGACAAGATGCGGATGATCCTCGACTTCCCGACGATGGGTGAGCCGCACTACGCGCAGGCCCTCCCGGCCGAACTCATCATGGACAAGCAGGTCAAGATGTTTCCCATCGAGGAGAACACCAGCCCGTTTGCCATCAAGAGCGAGGCCGAGGCCCGCGTGGAGCGCGACGGCAACGAGGTCCACGTCTACATGTCCACGATCCGTACGCACTTCGCGCCGGACAACATCGAGGGCATCCGCGCCGGTGACGAGGTCTACTTCCACGTCACGAACCTGGAGCAGGACTGGGACGTGCCGCACGGCTTCGCCGTCCTCGGCGCCAACAACAGCGAACTGCTCGTGATGCCGGGTGAGACGCGCACGCTGAAGTGGACGCCGACCAAAGAAGGCGTCTATCCCTTCTACTGCACGGACTTCTGCTCGGCGCTCCACCAGGAGATGCAGGGCTACATCCGCGTCTCGCCGCAGAGCGCCTCCACTCCGCTCGCCTTCCACACGGGGAACTGACGGCGCCGGAGAAACGGGGAGCGGGAGAGGCGGTGCCCTGAGAGAAGCCCGCCTCCCCGCCTCTCCGCTCCCCTGCCGTCCTGCGCTCGCCTTCATCCCGCAGTCTCATGACCACCACCCACCGCATCGCCCTCGCCGCCGCCGCGCTGCTCCTCGGGCTGACCTACGTCTTCCCCCTCTGGCACATCAGCCTGGAGGCCCCGCAGTACCCCGAGGGCATCGGCATGTACATCGAGATCGACACGATCCGGGGCGAGAAGCCAAACGACCTCGACAACATCAACGGCCTCAACCACTACATCGGCATGCAGCGCATCGAGCCGGACGCGATCGCCGAGCTGCGGTGGATGCCGTGGATCATGGGCGCGCTGCTCGCGCTCGGCCTCGGGGCCGCCATCGGGGGGCGCCCGTGGATGCTCTACGCCTGGGCCGGCGTCTTCCTCGCCGCCGCCGTGGCGGGGCTGGTGGACTTCTACCTGTGGGGCTACGACTACGGCCACAACCTGGACCCGACGGCCGCCATCCAGGTGCCGGGGATGACGTACCAGCCGCCCGTGATCGGGTCGAAGGCGCTGCTCAACTTCACGGCGCACTCGTGGCCCGCCCTCGGCGGCTGGGCGGCCTTCGCCGCGCTCGCCACCGGCCTGCTGCTCTCGGCGCTGACGTTCCGCCGCCGCCGCCGGCCGCCGGTGCCCGCCTCATCGTCTCGGAGGATCGCCATGATGACGCCCTCGACGCATCCCCTCTTCGCCGTCCTGCTGCCGGCCGGGCTGATGCTGGCCGGCTGCACGCCCGGCCCCCGGCCCGTCGCTTATGGCGAGGACGGCTGCGCGCACTGCCGGATGACCGTCAGCGACGCCCGCTACGCCGCCGAGCTCGTGACGACGACGGGCAAGACGTTCGTCTTCGACTCCGTCGAGTGCCTGGCCGCCTACGTCCGCGAGGCCGACCCCGAGGCGATCCACTCGCTGTGGGTGACCGACTTCCAGCGGCCCTCGGCGCTCGTCGCCCTCGGCGACGTGTTCTTCCTGCGCAGCGAGAACCTGAAGAGTCCGATGGGGCGGGGCCTGACGGCCTTCGGCCCCGGCCTCTCGCCCGAGGCCGCGCTGAACGCCTTCGGCGGCGAGATCCTCACCTGGGAAGACGTCCTCGCCCTGCCGGACCCCCACGCCCCGCACGCCGGCCACAGGATGCCCGCCGCCCACGGCCTGCACGGTGAGCACGGCGCCGTGCAGAGGACGAGCGACGGACGATGACGCCCCGCACGGACATAGCGCGGATCGCGGGTCGCGGATCGACGACGAACGAGGTACCCCGAGGCGCCCGGGCCGGCTTCCGTCGCCTCGTGCTCCTCGCCCTCTTCCCGCTTCTCGCTTCCCTCTTCCCTGCAACCTCGGCGGCGCAGACCGTGACGGTGACGCCCGAGGGGCCGGGGCTGGCCGAGGTGCTGCGCACCGCCGCGCCCGGCAGCCGCATCGTCGTCGCAGCCGGCGTCTACCGGCCCGGCGCGGTGGTCGTAGACACGCCCGTCGAGATCGTGGGCGAGGGCGTGGCCGTGCTGGACGGCGAGGGGCAGCACCAGATCCTGACCGTGACGGCCCCCGGCGTGACCGTGCGCGGGCTGGTCTTCCGCAACGTCGGCACCAGCTTCGTCGAAGACCGGGCGGCGCTCAAGGTGGAGGAGGGGCACGGGTGCGTGATCGAGGGCAACCGCTTCGAGGACGCCTTCTTCGGCATCTACCTCGCCAAGACCGACGGCTGCCGCGTGGCCGGCAACGTGCTCGAAGCCACGACCGCCACCGAATCCCGCTCCGGCAACGGCATCCACCTCTGGTATTCCAAGAACATCGCCGTCGAGCACAACACGATCCGCGGGCACCGGGACGGCATCTACTTCGAGTTCGTCGAAGACAGCCGCGTGGAGGCGAACGTCAGCGAAGAGAACCTGCGCTACGGCCTCCACTTCATGTTCTCGGACCGCTGCGCGTACCGGGGCAACACGTTCCGCGCGAACGACGCCGGCGTGGCCGTGATGTACACGGAACGCGTCGAGATGACGGGCAACCGCTTCGAGGCGAACCGGGGCAGCGCCGCCTACGGGCTGCTGCTGAAGGACATCACCGACAGCCGCGTGGAGCACAACGCGTTCCGGGGCAACAGCGTCGGCGTCTACGCCGAGGGCACGAATCGCGTCCGGTTCGCCGGGAACGACTTCCTGGAGAACGGCTGGGCCGTGAAGATCATGGCGAACGCGCTGGACAACCTGTTCACGGCCAACAACTTCGCCGGCAACACCTTCGACGTCGCCACCAACAGCCGGCGGCACTACAGCACGTTCGAGGGCAACTACTGGGATCGCTACGCCGGCTACGACCTCGACCGCGACGGCACGGGCGACGTGCCGTTCCGGCCCGTGCGGCTCTTCGCGCTCGTCGTCGAGCAGAACGCGCCGTCGCTCGTGCTGCTGCGGAGCCTCTTCGTGGACCTGCTCGACGCGGCCGAGCGCGTGGTGCCCGCCCTCACGCCGGAGACGCTCGCGGATGCCGCGCCGCAGATGCGCCGGATCCCGCGCACGGCCTCCCCCTTCCATCCCGCAACCCACTCCCCACGATGATCGACCTCGTCGCTATCGAGAAATCCTACGGGCGGTTGTCCGTGCTCAAGGGCCTCAGCGTGCGCCTCGAACGGGGCCGCGTGACGGCCGTCGTCGGGCACAACGGCTCGGGCAAGACCACGCTCATCAAGATCCTGCTGGGCCTCGTCCGGCCAGACGCCGGGCACGTCGTCTTCGGCGGCGAGCGCCTGCGGGGCGGTTTCCGCTACCGCGAGCGCGTGGGCTACATGCCGCAGGCCGCCGACTTCCCCGGCAACCTCACCGGCCGCGAGATCCTGGCGCTCGTCGAGGACCTGCGCGGGAACCCGGCGGGCGTCGACGAATCGCTGGTCGCGGCGTTCGGGCTGGAGGCCGAGTTGGACAAGCCGCTGCGGACGCTCTCCGGCGGCACGCGCCAGAAGGTCAGCGCGGCCCTCGCCTTCCGGTTCCGGCCGGACGTGCTCGTGCTGGACGAGCCCACCGCCGGCCTCGACCCCGTGGCCAGCGGCACGCTCAAGGACGCCATCCGCGCGGCGCGCGAGGCGGGCGCGGCCGTCCTGCTGACCTCGCACGTGATGAGCGAGATCGACGAGTTGGCCGACGACCTGGTCTTCCTGCTCGATGGGCAGGTGCGCTTCCGGGGCCGCGTGGCGGACCTCAAGCGCGAGACGGGCGAGGCCCACCTCGAACGCGCCGTCGCCCGGATGATGACCGGCCCGGCCCCCCTCGACCTGGAGAACGCAGCATGAACACCACGATCAAGATCGTCCGCTACGAGCTGAGCGACGTCCTGCGCGGCAAGTGGGTGGTGGCCTACGGCGCCTTCTTCTGGCTCGTCACGGATGCCCTGCTGCGCTTCGGCGGGGGGACGAAGGCGCTCCTGAGCCTCGTCAACGTCGTCCTGCTGCTGATCCCGCTGGTGAGCCTGGTCTTCGGCACGACGTACCTCTACCACGCGCGCGCCTTCAACATGCTGCTGCTGACGCAGCCGGTGAGCCGTCGCAGCCTTTTCGCCGGCCTCTACGCCGGGCTGGCCCTCCCGCTGGCTACGGCCTTCGCGGTGGGTGTGAGCCTGCCCTTCGCCTACCGGGGCCTGGAGGCCGGCCACGCGGGCGCGCTCGCCACGCTGCTGGCCTGCGGAATCCTGCTGACGGGCATCTTCACCGCGCTCGCGTTCTGGGTGGCGCTGCGGTTCGAGGAGAAGATCAAGGGGCTGGGCGCGGCGCTGGTGCTCTGGCTCGCCGCCGCCGTGCTCTACGACGGCGCCGTGCTGCTGGCGGCCCACGCGTTTGCCGCCTACCCGCTGGAGCAGCCGATGCTCGTGCTGATGGTGCTCAACCCCATCGACCTCGCCCGTGTGTTGCTGCTGATGGCGCTCGACGCCTCCGCGCTGATGGGCTACACCGGGGCCGTCTTCGAGCGGTTCTTCGGGTCGATGCTCGGCGCGGCGGTGTCCGTCGGCGCGCTCGGCGCGTGGCTCGCGCTGCCGCTCGGGCTCGCCTTGGGCCGCTTCCGGCGGCAGGATTTCTAGACGGAGCCTCCCATGGAACCGACGGATCACGCTCCCATCGTCATCGCCGGCGCCGGCTTCGGCGGGCTGGAGGCCGCGCTGTACCTGCGCCGCCGCCTGGGCGACGACGTGCCCCTGGCGCTCGTCTCTGACCGCGACCGCTTCGTCTTCCGGCCCTACCTGGCCTACGTGCCGTTCGGCCTCGCCGCAGACGCCGTAGAGGTGGACCTGCGCGAGGTGGCCGAGGCCCATGGGGTGCGCCTCCTCCGGGGGCGGGTCGAGGCGGTGGACCCTGCACAGAAGATGCTGTACGTGGACGCGTCTGCCCAGCCCTACGAGGCCCTCTTCGTGGCCACCGGCGCGACGATCGGGCCGGAGTCCGTGCCGGGGCTGCATGGCGAGGAGCGCGCCTTCACGCTCTGGCGGCGGGCAGACATGGAGCGGCTGCGCGGCGCCTTCGCCGGGCTCGTCCGGGCCGTAGAGGGCGGGGCGCGGCGGCGCGTGGTGTTCCTGGTGCCGCCCGGCTGCCGCTGGGCCGGGCCGCTCTACGAGATGGCCTTCATGCTCGCCACGTGGCTGACGTGGCAGGAAGCCCGGGAGGGCGTCGAGCTCGTCTTCCTCACCTCCGAGGCCGCCTTCATGGAAGCCCTCGGGCCGGACCTCGACGCCGTCCTCGCCGCCGAGTTCGCGCAGCGTGGCATCACCGGGCACCGCGCCTGGACCGCCGTGCACGTCGAGGACGGCACCCTCATCGACGCCGAGGGGCGGGCGACGGCGTTCGACCTCCTCGTCACCGCGCCGCACGCCATCGCGGCCGCCACCTGGGCGCCGCTGCCCGCCGATCCCCACGGCTTCCTCCGCACCGTCCCGGCCACGCGCCAGGTGGTGGGCCACCCGGACGTCTACGCCGTCGGCGACGCGGCGGACTATTCTATCAAGCAGGCGTTTCTGGCGCTGCTGCAGGCCGATGCCGCCGCCGAGCACCTGGCGGCCCGCCTGCTGCATACGGCACCCCGCTTCGGGTTCGACCCGAACAGCGTCTGGATGCTCGAACAGCTGGACCAGGCCGTGCTGGCCCGCGTGGTGCTGCCCGAGGCGCCGGAGGCCCGCGCGGCGGAGCCGTCTGAGGTCGAACGGCTGCCGGTCGGTCAGCTTCGCCGGATGCTCGCCGGCGCGCACCTGCCCCGTCACTTCGCCGCCAACCCGCTCTACGCCGCGCTCTTCTGGAAGGGCACGCGCGTGGGCCTGAAAGTCCTGGACCGCCTCCGTGCCTGACGCCGCTCTGCGCCCCGACCTGGCTACCGAGCACGACGTGCGCGCCGTCGTCGAAGCCTTCTACCGGGGGATCGCGCAGGATCCCGTGCTGGGCCGATTCTTCGCCGGCGTGGATCTGGCCGCGCACGTGCCGACGCTGACCGCGTTCTGGTGCTCCGTCGTCTTCCAGACGGGCACATACCGGGGGCGGCCCTTCGAGAAGCACGCCGCGCTGGAGGGCTTGGAGGGCCGCCACTTCGCGGCGTGGCTGCGCCGTTTCTCGGCCACCGTCGACGCGTCCTTCGCCGGGCCGGCGGCCGAGCGCATGAAGGCGCGGGCGGAGCAGATCGCCCTCATCTTCCAGCACAAGCTGTGCGTGCTGGAGCCGGGAGGGCCGGCACGCCCTCACGCCTTCAGGTAGAACTGGAACAGCAGCATCGCCACCGCGGCGAGGACCACAATGCCGGCCACGTGCGTGCGCGGGGCGTCGTCCAGCGCTTCCGGGATCAGCTCGCGGAAGGCCATCCAGACCATCGCCCCGGCCGCGAAGCCCAGCCCCGCCGGCAGCAGCGGTGCGAAGGCTTCCACGAACAGGTACGCCGGGACGGCCATGAGGGGCTGCGGCAGGCTGGAAAAGATGCTCCACCCGGCCGCCTTCCAGACGCCGGTGCCGCGCGGCACCAGCACCAGGCTGATGGCCAGCCCTTCGGGGATGTTGTGCAGTGCAATCGCCGTAGTGATGAAGACGCCGAGGGCATCGCCGCCGCCGTAGGAGACGCCCACCCCCACGCCCTCGGTGAACGAGTGGACGGTCATCACCCCCACGATCATCAGCGCCTTGAGGGCGTCCGCGCCCTGGAGGTTGCCCACGTGCAGGTCGTTGCGCTCGCTCAGCAGCCGGCGGCTCCCCACGATGAAGACCACGCCGGTGGCCGCCCCCGCGCTCACCAGCAGCGGGCTTTCCTGGGCCCCCTCATAGAAGAGCATGGCGCTGGCAGCCAACATCAGGCCCGCCGCCAGCGCATTCGAGAGCCCGAGCCCGCGCCGAGACAGCGTATGGGTGAAAAGAAACGGCGCCGCGCCCAGCCCCGTCGCCACCGCCGTGACGAGCGCGGCCAGAAAGACGGTGAAGGCATTGATCGGCATGAGCCCGCACGCCCCGCTCGTTCTCCGCGCCGGACCCTCCGGCGGCGCGAGGCAGGTACCCTGCGGCCCTTCTCAGGTTCGGCCGCCGCCCGAATTTGGATCTGGTCTGTGTACAGCAGCAGGCGGCAGGGGGCTCTGCTTCTGCGGCGGCGCGTCCGCCGGCGCATCCGCCGGTGCGTCCGTGCGCGGCGCCTGCGCCTTCCAGAAGACCACGATGCCGCGCAGCCCGGCGTCGTCGAGAAAGTTGGAGGCTTCGCCCCGGAGCCAGCAGGTGTGGCCCGAGGCGTTGCGGAAGCGGAGGTGCCAGAAGCCGAAGAGCTGCCCTCGGTGCGTCATGCGGCGGCGGGCGGCGGCGGCGGGTCTCCGGGAGCCGCTGTGGAGGAAGGCTGCGAGCGGCCGCCCAAGAAGCTGCTCCGGCCGGTAGCCGAGGAGCCACTTGATGGATGGGCTCTGGTACCGGATGACCCCGTCGGCGTCAATCAGGCTGACGACCGCCGAGGCGCGGGGGGTGGCGAGGATGCGCAGGCGATGCTCCAGCGGCCCCATCGCATCGGGGTGCGGGATGCGATGGGGGGCAGGGTGAGGAGCCGCCGGGAGGCCGGGCGTTGCAGGCATTGCAGACGGGGGCGAGCGCGAGACGGGTCCGCAGGGTGACCGCTTTCGCAGGGTGACCGCTACGAGGAGCCAACCGGCCCGAGATGGAGGTGGAGCGAGTCGTCGTCCGGCAGGTTGAACGGCAGCTTCCGGCGGGCCAGTTCGGCCTCCATCGTGCGGAGCCCGCGGCGCATCTCATCCGCGTAGGGGTTGTTCTGGCCCAGGCCGTTGCGTTCGAGCATGCCGAGCGCGCGCCGGAATTCGACGACGCCCCGGATGAGCACGTCGTCGTAGAGCTGCTGTACGGCGTCTTCGCTGTAGAACGGATCGGTCATCATCACACGTCTTTCCTCCTCTCGATCCTCGAAGCCGCAGGAGAGCAGGCTGGTGGGGAGGGCCGCCGCCGGTTGGGCGGGGTGCGTAGCCCGTCGCCGCGCTGGCGCTGGCACCGTGGTTGCGAGCGTCCGGTTCAGGTGCCCGGTGAGATGAAGGTGCGCCAGGCGGATGCTCCGCAGCTTCGACGGGGGCATCCCGGCCCGTGCCGCCCACCCTGGCAGACACCGTGGCGCGTCCTCCCCACACGTCCAGCCTTGCTCGTAAGCCCGTGCACTGCGGTGCGGGGTGCCCATGGTCCCCGTGCTGCAGGCCGGAATCAGATGGTATGTGCCGCGAGAGAAGCTCGCTCACGGCAGGATACGCGGCACCCCGGAGGGCGCACGGCGCAGCCCCGACGCGCAGGGCCTAGATCCTTTTCTAACAATAGCATAAAAGGGGCCCACGCGCATTAGTAGAATCCTGCTAAAATGCGGTGCGGGTGCGCGGGGGGCAGGGCCGGAGGGCGCCCGGGTCAGGGCCCTTCGTGTTCTCGCAGCCACTCGATGGCATAGCGGCGGAGCAGGGCGGCGCTCGGCACGTTGAGCTTCTCCTTCAGGTGCTGCCGGTAGACCTCTACGGTGCTCACGCTCAGGTGCAGCCGCTCGGCGATGTGGCGCGGCGCGAAGCCCTGCCCGATGAGGCGGAAGACCTCGAACTCGCGGTTCGAGAGCTGTTCCACGGGCGAGGCGGGGTCCGCGTGGGGCGCATCGCGCCGGGCCTGTACGGCCTCGCTGAGGTAGGTGCCGCCGCCGAGGACCTGCCGCGCCGCGCGCAGGATCTCGTCGTCCGAGCGCGACTTCATCACGTAGCCGCTGGCGCCGGCGCGCAGCGCCCGCTCGGCGTAGAGCCGTTCGTCGTGGAGCGAGAGCACGAGCACGGGCATCGCCGGGTAGTAGGCGTGGAGTTGCCGCGTCAGCTCGATGCCGCTGGTGCCCTTGAGCGAGAGGTCCACCACGGCGAGGTCCGGCCGCAGCCGGTCCGCTTCGGCGAACGCGGCCGCGGCGTCTTCGGCCTCGCCACAGACTTCGAACCCCGGTTCGTCATCGAAGAGTTGCCGGAGCCCTCGCCGCACGATGGGGTGGTCATCGACGAGCAAGACTCGGTGCCGCTGGCTACTCATCAGGGCGGTCCGTATCGAGGGGGGTGGACGACAGATGCCGCGACGGGGCGGCGATATGAGATGCAGTATACGGGGTGTCTGCCAGAATTGCGCAATGCAGCGCCTGCGGCGTCAGGAGCGCGTGCGCCCGTCCTCGCTCAGGTAGATCTCCCCCTCCAGGACGCGGTGGATGGCGTCGAGCAGCACCGTCGCGACGCCTTTCTTGTCCAGGTAGCCGCGGGCCCCGGCGGCCAGCGCCCGCTCGGCATAGACGGCGCCGTGGTGCCCCGAGACGACGAGCGCCGGCAGGCCGGGGTGGGCCTGCCTGAGGCGCTCGATCAACTCGAGGCCGCTCATGCCCGGCAGCGAGACGTCCACCAGCACGAGGTCGGGGGCCGCCGCCGCGATGGCGTCGAGCGCTTCCTGCGCGGTGCCGGCCGTGCCGCACAGCTCCAGGTCGGGCTCGATCTCGATCGCCATGCGGTACGCCTCGCGCATGACGTCGTGGTCCTCGACGACGAAGATCCTGGATTTCATAGGGCCGGGGGGGACGTTGGCAGGGCTACCCGGAGTGGGGCAGCAGGGGGGTCACGATGGTCATGCAGGTGCCCTCGCCGGGGGTAGACTCGATGTCGAGGCGGCCGCCGAAGAGGCGGAGCCGCTCCCGCACGCTGACGAGGCCGAAGCCGTCGTCGGGCCGGTTGTTGCCTTCGAGGGCAGCGGGGTCGAACCCGACGCCGTCGTCCTCGATGCCTATCATGATGCTCTCTTCCTTGACCGCCGCGGTGATGCGGGCGTGGTCTACCCCGGCGTGCTTGACGACGTTGAACAGGAGTTCGCGGATGAGCTGGAACAGTAACACGCGGAGGTCCTCACTCTCGATCAGGATCTGCTCATCGGCGGCGACCTCGACGGTGAGGCCGTGGATTCTCTCCATGTGCACCGCGAGCCACCGCAGGGCGTCTTCGAGCCCCTCGCCCCGGAGCACCGGTGGGCTGAGCTCCACGGTCAGCGTGCGGGTGGTGTCGATGGCGCGGTCCAGGATCTCGTTGAACTGGTCGAGGAAGCGGGTGCGGACGGCCTCGGTCTCGGCGCGGCGCACCTGCTGTGTGGTCAGCTCCAGCCCGTAGAGCATCTGCTGGAGGTCGTCGTGGAGGATCTGGGCGATGCGGCGGCGCTCGTGCTGTTCGGCCAGCGTCAGCGCCGAGGCGAGGGCGCGCACCTGTTCGGTGCGCTCGCGCACGCGCCCCTCCAGCGTCTCGTTGAGCGCCTTGACGGTCTGCTCGGCGTGGACGAGGTCGTCGATGTCCGTCACGGTGCCGAGCCAGCGCACGATCTCGCCGTCCTGGCGCACGGGGCGGGCCCGGACGATGACCCAGCGGTAGGTGCCGTCGGCGGTGCGGAGGCGCTGGCGATCTTCGTAGAAGGTGCCGTCTTCTCGCACACGGGCCCATTTCTCAGCGACGCGGTCGCGATCCGATTCGTGCAGATACGCGGACCAGTTGCTGCCGAGGCCGGCCGCGGCCGGGGCGCCGGTCCACTCCGTCCACCGCTGGTTCAGATAGGTCACCTGGACGCTGGGGTCGGCGTTGAAGATGATGTCCGGCACCGTCTCGGCGACCCCTTCGAAGCGCTCCTTGGCGTCGCGGAGCGCGGCCTCGGTGTGGCGCCGGGCGGCGGCTTCGCCCAGCAGGTTGGCGATGGCCTGCACGAAGCTGACGTCCTGCTCGGAAAACGCCCGGCGCTCGGCGCTGTGGGTGCCGAAGACGCCCCACGGCTTCTGCCCGGCCCAGATGACCGTGCTGAGCCCGCTGGCGACGCCGTGGTCGGTCAGCAGCGCGGGCCCGCTGAAGCGCGTCTCCTCCCGCAGGTCGTCTACGAGGACGGGCTCGCTGGCCCGCAGCGTGTAGCCGGCCTGCGAATCGCTGCCCGTGGGGACGTCGGCGGTGCCGACCAGCCCCTCCTGCCAGCCCCGGCCGGCCTCC
>JAWWAN010000007.1:0-18404 GCA_033721675.1 Rhodothermales bacterium
CGAGACCGTGTAGTTGATGCCCGTCACCTGAGCGCCGGCGGGCTGCGGGGCCGGCAGGGCGAGCAGAAGGAGGACGAGGGCAGCGATGCAGTAGCGGAGGCTCATCGGTTCGGAGGCGTGGACGCTGAAGGAGGGAGGGCGTGCGGACGGCCCGGACTCGGCGTAGTACCATCGAGAGGGAGGGGATACCGGAATCATACGCGCCGGGCCACATAGAGGGGAAGAGCATACACCGGCCCGGCGATACCGGCACTACGCGCGGCCCCTCCAACGATGATGGGCGTCCAGCCTGTTCCACGGCGGCGTTACTCCTTTGTAAAGAAGCAGGCGGCGAGGGCGGCGCAGGGGCGGCGGCAGGCCACCCGAAAAACCGCTTCCTAGACGGGTTAAGTCCCTCTACCGGCATCCGATACCCTCCTCAGAATTCCCCCCGGCCCGCCCGTTCCGGGCCCGTGGCCCATCCGCCGCGTGATTCACCAGAGACCATCCGGAGCCGCCCGATGAGACGCGCTTTCCCCCTGCTACCGGCCCTTGTGGCCCTCCTTGCCCTCGTCATCGCCGGCTGCGACGCCGCTGACGACGAGAGCGGCACCGTCACCCTGACGGGCCAGGTGCTCGATGCCGAGACCAACAACCCGATCGCGAACGCCTTCGTCCGCATCGTCGCCAACCTGAACCTCGACCTCGACGAAGACCTCCTCGTCGAGACCGACGCCGACGGCCAGTTCACCGTGGACCTCAAGCTGGAGGCCACCACCGAGATTCGTCTGGTGGCGACGAAGAACGGCTTCTCGACGGACCAGATCGAGGTGCTCGCCCTGGCGGGCCGCACCGTCGAGGTGCCGCGCCTGCGCCTGCGCCGCACCCGCGCCGAGGACCCGACGAGCGGCACGCCGTCCAACATCCTGCTGCTCGGGCAGAGCCAGCCCGTCATCGGCGTCATCGAGAGCGGCTCGGCCGAGGTCACCCGCCTGACGTTCCAGGTGGCGGACTCCGCCGGCAACCCCGTGACGCTGGACCAGGGCACCTTCGTCCGCTTCTCGCTCGGCCAGCAGCCCGGCGGCGGCGAGTTCATCGCCCCGACCGAGGCCGAGACCGACAACAACGGCCAGGTGACGGTCAACCTCTCCAGCGGCACGCGCGCCGGCGTCGTGCAGATCAACGTCGAGGCCGACGTCAACGGCAAGACGATCCGCTCGAAGCCCGTCGGCGTGACGATCCACGGCGGCCTGCCGGATCAGCGCCACTTCACGCTCGGGCCGGCCAAGTTCAACTTCCCCGGCCTGCTCCGCTCGGGCGTCACGAACGGCGTCTCGGTCATCGTCGGGGACAAGTGGGCCAACCCGGTGCGGCCGGGCACGGCGGTCTACTTCACCACCAACTTCGGCGTCGTCGAGGGCTCCGTCTCGACCAACGGCGAGGGCCGGGGGACGGTAGACCTGATCTCCGGCAACCCGCTCCCGCCGGACGGCGTGGCGATCATCGAGGCCGAGACGGCCGATGAGAACAACCAGCGCGTGACGGCCCGCATCCCGGTGCTCTTCTCGGGCTACCCCGTGATCCAGGTCTCGCCCGGCCGGGCCTACCTGGACACCACCTACGCACTCCGCGTGACCGACCAGAACGGCAACCCGCTGTCGGCCGGAACGAGCATCTCCGTCCGTGCCGAGGGCACCAAGGTCAAGACCGTGGGCAACACCGCGATCACGCTGGACGACACCATCTTCACCGGCTTCACCTACGACGACGTCGTCCGCGGCCCCGGCTTCACCCAGTTCACGTTCGGCACGGCCAAAGACCTGCGGCTGGACGAAGGGGGCGAGCCGGAGCTGGAGACCGTCACGATCACCGTCTCCGGCCCCAACGGGTCGCTCGAGTGCGTCCTGACGCGCGCAGGCACCTCGTGCGGGACGGGCAAGGTGGCCGAGCGCCGCACCGACGGCAGCGTGATCCTCCACGGCGACCTGCCTCGCCAGTAAAGACAGGCCCCCACCGCGCGTCCTCCTCCGCGCGCCTGACGGCGGCCCGGCGTTCTCCTTGCAGCCGGGCCGCCGTCTTTTTTTGCCCGAACGGCGGGAAAAGATCGGTTACGGAGCAGCTTCGTTGCACCCGGGCCGGCGCCGCCGCCCGCCCGGCGGCGTTGGGTACGGGTACGAGCACCCCTCGTCTTCCCTCGTAACCAACCCTGGAGGCTGCGTCATGAACGCTTCCTTTGGCGTCTTCCTCGTCGGATATCTCGTCGTGATCGCCGGTGTTGCCTACGGCATGAGTGCGGCCGGCATCGGCACGCCGTGGATCATCACCGTCGTGCTGGTTCTGGCTGGCATCGGCATCATCGGCAGCCTCTCGCGCGCCCAGCGCGGCGACGGCGCACCGGAGAGCACGGAGCCGACGTCGGCGCCGCCGCAGCACTGACGCGCTCGATACCGCGCCTGGAGCGAGTCTTCCCGAAGCGGGGGATGCCTTGCCGGACGCCCGGCAGCGCATCCCCCGCTCGGCATTGGGGGCTATGCGCCCTCGGTGCGCAGGTGGTAGCGCCACCGCAGCACGAACCACAGCACACCCGAGAGCAGGAAGAGGATGAGGCCGTAGAGCGTGGTGATCATGGAGACCTTGAGGCCGCCGGCCAGCATCGCGGGCGGGATGCCGCCCATCTGCTCGATGACCGTGAACGCCTCGTAGAGCCCGAGCGCCTGCCCGAGCACCCCGAAGGCGAGGCAGAACCCGCCGAGGTGCACGATCGCGCCGATCTCGCGCCGCACCCCGGCCGTCGGCGCCGCCCCGCCGAAGACGCGCGCGGCGGCCCGCACGGCCAGCCCGAGGATCCCGAGGCCCAGCGCGGTCAGCGGCCACATGAACGGCCCGCCCATCGCATGCAATTCCATCATGGTCGTATCCGGTTTGGTGAGGTCCTGAACGAGTCGATGCCCCAAGGTACCGCGCCGTAGCGCCCCTCGCACGGCCGAATCGACCGCCGGCCGCCCCGCATCGACGGACGCCGCCGCCGTCGACGAACGCCCGCGCGGCGTCGACGAACGGCGCCGGCCGACGCATCCGCCCGCTCTGCCGACGCCGCCGCCCGCGCCGGTGCGGTGGCGGCTATATTGCAGCGGTCCCGTTCTCCTGCCCGCCGCGTAGCCGTGCCGCCCGCCCGTCCGCTTCCGTCTTCTCAGATGCCGCGCCGGTGGCGGCGCGCGGCGCACGGCGCCTTCTGGCTCGCCGTGCTGGCCTTCTACACGGTCTACTTCGGCCGCGCCGACGGCGACTACCGGCAGAGTTTCGTCTTCGTCTGCCTGCTGCTGCCCCTCACCGCCGCCACCACGTACTTCTTCACCCGGTTCCTCATCCCGCGCTACCTGCTGGCGCGCCGCTACGGGCGCTTCGCCCTGTACAGCGCGTACGCCCTCGTCGGCTCGGTCTACCTCGCGCTGGCGCTTCTGATGGCCGCCTTCATCTTCATCGCCGAGTACCGCGTCGGGGCGATGACGCCCGCCACGCTCGACGTGCCGGGGCTGCTGGTGGGCACCTACCTCGTCGTCTTCCTCGCCGCCGCCATCGACCTGCTGGAGCGCTGGTACGCGATGCAGGCCGCGAACACGCGCCTCGCGCAGGCCCGCCTCGAAGCCGAGTTGAAGCTGAAGGAGGCCGAGCTGCACCTACTCAAGGCGCAGATCCATCCCCACTTTCTCTTCAACACCCTCAACAACCTCTACGGCCTCGCCCTCGCCCGGTCAGACCAGACGCCGGAGGCCGTCCTGCGGCTGGCCGAGCTGCTCGACTATATGCTCTACCGGACGCAGGCGCCGCGCGTGCCGCTGGCCGACGAGGTGGCCCACCTGCGCACGTACGTCGCGCTCGAAACGCTGCGCTACGACGACCGCGTGGCCGTCACCTTCGAGGCCGGCGGCCCCTTCGGCGACGCCGAGATCGCGCCGATGCTGCTCCTCCCGTTCGTCGAGAACGCCTTCAAGCACGGCGTCCGGCCGGACCCCGGCGCAGCGTGGGTGGACCTTCGGGCCGCGCTCGACGGTTCCACGCTCACCTTTTCCGCCGCCAACAGCACCCCCCCGGCGGCGGCCCGCGGCGACGGCCTCGGCCTCGCCACCGTCCGCCGCCGCCTGGACCTGCTCTACCCCGGCGCGCACGCCCTCACGACCGACGACGCGCCCGGCCGGTATGCCATCACCCTCCACCTCGACCTCGACGCCCATGCCGACGACGTGCCTGCTGGTGGATGACGAGCCACTGGCGCTCCAGGTGCTGCGCGCCCACCTCGACCCGCTCCGCACCGTCGAGGTGGTGGGCACGTGCCCGACGGCCCTCGCCGCCTTCGAGCGTCTGCGCCGGCAGCCCGTGGACCTGCTCTTCCTCGACATCCAGATGCCGCAGCTCTCCGGCCTCGACCTCCTCCGCGCCCTCGACGCCCCCCCCGCCGTCATCATCACGACGGCCTTCCGCGACTACGCCGTCGAGGGCTTCGAGCTGGACGTGGTGGACTACCTCCTCAAGCCCGTCTCGCTCCCCCGCCTTCTGAAGGCCCTCGCCAAGTACCACGCCCGGCAGGCCGCCCCTGCGCCGGCCTCGCCGCCGGGCGGCCGCAGCCTGGACGTCCGCACGGGCCGCCGCGTGGTGCGCGTGCCGCTCGCCGCGATCCTGTATGCCGAGAGCATGGGGGATTACGTGAAGCTGTACCGGACGGAGGGGCGGCCGCTTGTGATGAAGGAGCGCCTGCACCGGCTGGAGGAGCAGCTCGCCCCGGTGGGCTTCGTGCGCGTGCACCGCTCGTACCTCGTCGCCGAGGGCCACGTGACGGCCTTCACGCCGGCGTCCGTGCAGCTCGGCCCGCACGCCGTGCCCGTCAGCCGCAGCTACCGGCAGCGCGTGCTCGGGCGGCTGGGCGGCTCGTGAGGCGTCTCAGTATGTGTAGCCTCTCACCTCGTCCTCGCTGAAGTCCACGCCCAGGCCCGTGGCGATGCGGTTGACGAAGTTGAAGTAGCTGGTGATGAGGTTGATGTCCAGCACGTCGCGGTCGGAGAAGCCGGCCTGCCGGAGCGCCTCGACGTCCGCCTCCGTGACGGCCTCCGGCGTGGCGGTGAGGCGGACGCCATAGTCGAGCATGGCGCGGGTGCGGGCGTCGAGGTCGAGGCCGCGCCAGTCGCGCTTGAGCTGCGCGATGCGGGCCTCATCCTTCCAGTAGAAGTTGAGCGCCTCGGCATGGTGGTGCACGCAGTAGGGGCAGCGGTTGGTGAGCGAGACGACGGTGGCGAGCAACTCCCGCTCCGCCCGCCGCAGGGCCGAGCGCCCGAAGACGATTTGCAGATAAAGGTCCATGTGCGCCTGCATCGCGGGCGGGTTGAGGCTGTGGACGCGCATGATGTTGGAGAGCTTGCCGCGCTGCGCCGCGATGCCGTCGTAGGTCGCCTTCAGGTCGCCGTCGGCGTCGTCTTCGTGGATGGTTTCGATCCAGGCCATAGGAGTGGGAATGAGAGCGTAGGAAACGTGCCGGGCTGAGACGGCCGCGCCGACGCCTGCGTTTCCCGAGGCGCAGCACTCCGTTTCCGAATTCCGTACTCTCTGCTCTGGTAACGTCCCCGTGCGGCGGAGCACTCAGCGCTACCTCACGCCGCGCCCAACCCGTTCTTCGCTCATGTGGGAATCTTTCACGGACTGGTTTCTGAGCCTGGGCGCCGAGTACGGCGTCAACCCGATCCTCTTCGGCAGCATCTACGTGGGCGCCATTCCGTTCTTCACGCTCTCGGTGGGATGGCTCGTGCGGAATCTGCGGCGCAAGCGGTCCATCGTGCTGCCCACGCTCGCGGCCTCGTTCTTCTTCATCTCGGCCTACCTCTACCTGCTCGTCGCCGGGCGCAACATCCCGGCGTGGGTCTACGGGTTCGTCGCCGCGATGGTCGTCTTCGGCGTCGTCTCGACGGTCCGCAAGGTCCGCAGGCAGGCGTCGATGGACGGCGGAGCGCCGACGACCGAGCCGTAGCGTACCGCCCCCGCGCCCTTTCCACGTTCCCCCGGCCCGATGGCAAGACACGACGTTGACCTGATCGTCCTCGGCGGCGGCGCGGCCGGGCTGACGGCCTCCGGCATCGCGGCCAGCTTCGGCGCGAAGACGATGATGGTGGAGCGGCACCGCCTCGGCGGGGACTGCACGTGGACCGGCTGCGTGCCCAGCAAGACGCTTCTGCAGAGCGCCCACGCCGCCCACGTCATCCGCCACGCCGGCCGCTACGGCCTCATCGACCAGGAACCGCAGATCGACTTCAGCCGGATGATGGCGCAGCTGCACGCCATCCGCGACGAGGTCTACCACGACGCCGACCGGCCCGCGATCTACGAGGCGATGGGCGTAGACGTGCGCTTCGGGGCGGCCCGCTTCACCGACCCCCACACCGTCGAGATCGAGGGCGAGGACGGCACCGTGCGCGTGACGGGGCGCTACGTCGTCGTCGCCACCGGCGCCCGCGCCTTCGTACCGCCCATCGACGGGCTGGACGCCGTGCCGCACCTCACCAACGAGACCCTCTTCGAGCTGACCGAGCAGCCCGGCCACCTCGCCATCGTCGGTGGCGGCCCCATCGGCACCGAGATGGCCCAGGCGTTCCGCCGGCTCGGCAGCCGCGTCACCGTCATCGACCTGGCCGGCCGGATCCTGGGGAACGACGACGCCGAGCTGGCCGAGCGCCTGCAGGGCGTGCTCGAAGACGAGGGCGTGGCCTACGTGCTGGGCGCCGGCGTGCAGCGCGTGGCCCGGCAGAACGGGCACCTCACCGTCTTCGCCGAGCAGGACGGGCAGACGCGCACGGTGGAGGCCGACGCGCTCCTGATGGCCACGGGCCGCCGCGCCAACGTCGACGCGCTCGGGCTGGAGGCCGCCGGCGTCGCGCACTCGAAAAAGGGCATCGACGTGGACGACCGCTGCCGCACCAGCCAGCGCCACATCTACGCCGTGGGGGACGTCACGGGTCGCTACCAGTTCACCCACATGAGCGAGCACATGGCGAAGGTGGCCGTGACGAACGCGATCCTCAAGCTGCCCTCGAAGATCGACGCCGGCCACGTGCCATGGGTCACCTACGCGGACCCCGAGCTGGCCCACGTGGGGGCCCGCGCCCGCGACCTCGACGAGCGCGGCGCCGCCTACCGCACCTACCGCTTCCCCTACACCAAGGTGGACCGCGCCGTCACCGAGCGCGAGACGACGGGGCTGATCAAGGTCTTCGCCAAGCCGCTGACGGGCACGATTCTGGGCGCGACCGTGCTGGGCGCGCGCGCGGGCGAGCTCATCGGCGAGTTCGCCGTCGCGATGCGCCACGGCGTCTCGCTCCGCAAGCTCTCCGACACCATCCACCCGTACCCCACCTACGGCCTCGGCGCCCGCCGCGCCGCAGACCAGTGGTATGCCCAGAAGCAATCGCCGACGCTCGTGCGCGTGCTTCAGACCGTCTTCGGATACCGGGGGCAGGTGCCGCCCGAGCCGGATCCCGACCGCATCGTGTAGCGCGAGCGGTGGCAAGGAGGAACGATCTGGTGAATCGGTTGACGGTTCGCGGTTCGCACGCTACCCTAGGGCACCCCACCGCCCCGCGTTCCCTCCCTTCCATGGACTCCAGCCCCCTGCCGGCGCCCGGCGGTGCCCCGCCGCTGACGCTTCCGCCCGAGCAGCTCCGTGCATTCGGCTACCGCGTGGTCGATATGCTGGTGGAGCATACCGCCGGCCTCGCCGCGCAGCCCGTGCCGCACGCCCATCGGGGCGCCCGCCCCGCCCTCGAAGCGCGCCTGCGCGAGCCGATCCCCGAAGACGGCACCGACCCCGAGGCCGTGCTCGACCGCCTCCGCCGCGACGTCTTCAGCCACATCTCGCACGTCGATCACCCCCGCTTCTTCGCCTTCATCCCGAGCCCCGGCAACCCCGTCGGCGCGCTGGCCGACGCGCTGGCCTCCGGCTTCAACGTCTTCGCCGGCACGTGGATCGAGTCCTCCGGCCCCGCCGTCGTCGAGCTCGTGGTGGTAGACTGGCTACGGCAGCTCTGCGGGATGCCCGAGGGCGCGGGCGGCCTCTGCCTCAGCGGCGGCTCGATGGCGAACCTGACGGCCCTCGCCGCCGCCCGCCACGCCCGCCTCGGCACCGACTTCGGCGAGGCCGTCCTCTACTGCTCGGACCAGACGCACTCCTCCGTGGCGCGGGGCCTACGCATACTCGGCTTCCGCCCGGACCAGCTGGCGCGCCTCCCCGCCGACGCCGCCTACCGGCTCGACGTCGAGGCCCTCCGCGAGGCCGTCCGCGAGGACCGCGTGGCCGGACGCGTGCCGTTCTGCGTGGTCGCCAGCGCCGGCACCACGAATACGGGCGCCGTGGACCCCCTCGGCGCCCTCGCCGACCTCTGCGAAGAAGAGCACCTCTGGCTGCACGTGGACGGGGCCTACGGCGCGGCCGGCGTCCTCTGCGACGAGGGCCGCGCCGCCCTCGCCGGCCTCGGCCGCGCCGACTCCATCGCCCTCGATCCCCACAAGTGGCTCTTCCAGCCCTACGAACTGGGCTGCGTGCTCGTCCGCGACCGCCGCCTGCTGCGCGAGGCGTTCCACGTCCTGCCCGAGTACCTGCACGACGCGCAGGGCACCGACGAGGAGGTCAACTTCGGCGACTACGGCGTGCAGCTCACGCGCCGGTTCCGCGCGCTGAAGCTGTGGATGACGATCCAGATCTACGGGATGGCGGCGTTCCGCGCGGCCGTCGAACGCGGCTTCGCCCTCGCCCGCCACGCCGAGGCCCTGCTGCACGCGATGACGGACTGGGAGGTGACGACGCCCGCGCAGATGGGCATCGTCACGTTCCGCCACGCCCCGCCCGGCCTCATCGGCGAAGCGCTCGACGCCCACAACCGCGCCCTCCTCGACCGCCTCCACGCGGACGGCTTCGCGATGCTGAGCACGACCGTCCTGGACGGCCGGATGGTGATCCGCCTCTGCCCGATCAACCCGCGCACCACCGAAGACGACATCGCCGCGACGCTGGCGAAGCTGGACGCCTTCGCGCGCGCGCCGGGCACCGCGTAGACGCCCCGCCCTTATCCCACCCGCCATGCGGCCAAGGCGTAAACGCCCCGCCCATCCCGCCCGTACGGGCGAAATGCATTTCGCCCCACCGATCTGGCCGGCCGCCACGCTACAATCCGAACGCGCCCGCCGCTAGCTCCCGTCGTCGGCGTATTCGGCGGCGATGGCGGCGAGGCGCTGCTGGATGGCGGCCTCGGAGAGCCACTGCCCGCGCACCATCACCCCGCTGCGCTGCTGGAGCGCGCCGAGGTCGTCGAGCGGGTTCGCATCCACGAGCAGCAGGTCGGCGCGCTGGCCCTCGGCGATGGTTCCGAAGGCGTCCTCGTTGGCGAAGTAGTCGCCCACCTGCTTCGTGCCCGTCTCGATGATCTCGTAGGGCGTCATGCCGGCGTCTTCCATCACCTGCAGCTCGCGGTGGAGCGAGAAGCCGGGCACGGAGAACTGCTGCGGCGCGTCCGTCCCCATGAGGATGCGGACGCCGCCGTCCCTGAGCGCACCGAGCACCTGCATCCGGGCGTCGATGACGCGCTGCGCGGCGGCGGCGTCGCGCTGCGGGCTGGCGAGGCGCTGGCGGTGCGTGCTCACCCACTGCTCCACCTGGCCCGGCGGGAAGTACTTGAGTTCGTCGTAGGCCTGGAGTTCTTCGAGCGTGCGCGTGCCGTAGAGCACCTCCCAGAGCGCCATCGTCGGGACGATCCACGCACCGGCCTCCCGGCTGCGGCGCACGACGTCCGCGAGCGCGGCGGCGTCCACCCGCGCCTCGTCCACCTCCATGAGGTACTCCACGTAGCCGTCCACGTGGTCGAACGTCTCCTGGCCCATCGCCAGCGCGTGCAGCAGCCCGACGTCTGCGGGGACGTGGCCCCCGAAGCGGATGCCGAGCTCGTTGGCGGTCTCGGCCATGGCGTCGTACTCCGCGCGCGTCAGGCCCGGGTGGATCTTGAGCAGGTTCCAGCCCTCGGCCACCTGCTCGCGCACCATCTGCCGCGCCTGCTCGGGCGAGCTGACCGAGTTGCCGTTGAAGCTCGGGCCGGCCAGGTAGAGCGTCGGCGCGACGAGGTCGCCGCGGTTGGCTTCCTCGCGGAGGGCGAGCTGGCCCGGCCAGCCCAGCATGCCGCGGACCGTCGTGATGCCGTTGGCGACGTAGAGAAACAGCACGTTCTCGATGAAGTCGCGCGGGGCCGTCGGCGGGGGGATGTGGCCGTGCATCTCGGCCAGCCCCGGCAGCAGGTACTTGCCCGTCCCGTCGACCACCGTCGCGCCGTCCGGCACCTCGACGGCGTCGGCCGGCCCGACGGCCACGATCCGCTCGCCCTCGACCACGACGGTCTGCCCCTCGCGCAGCCGGTCCGTGCCGTCCATCGGGAGGATCGTGACGTTGACGAACGCGATGGGATCATCGGCGTCGGGGAGCGCAGCGCCGTCGTCTTCGGGCGCGGGGCTGGCTACGCTACCGCACGCAACGAAAAGCAGCGCGGCGATCAGGGCGAGAGGCAGGGTGCGCATGAGTCCAGGAGTTCGGTGTACGAGGGGTCCGGGGTGCTGGCGCCCCGGGTTCCGGTCGTCCGGCCGAGGTGCCGGGGCGGCAGAAAAAACCGTACGCGCGGGGATTGTGCGGGGTACGTCCGTGAAAACGGTACGGCGGCGTCCGCCATCTGCGCAAGCCCCGGAACGCCCCCCGCCCATCCGGCGTGCCTTTCTTCCTCCGCCCCCCGTGCCCAGTCCCCAGTCCCTGACTCCTATGAAAATCGCCCTCGCTCAGATCAACCCGACCGTCGGCGACCTGCGCGGCAACGGGCTCAAGATCATCGACTACGCGCAGCGGGCGGCGGCGCAGGGCGCCGACCTCGTCGTCTTCCCCGAGATGTGCATCGTGGGCTATCCGCCGCAGGATCTGCTGGAGAACCCGTTCTTCCTCGACGCCGCGCGGCAGACGATGGAGTGGGTGGCGAGCGAGGTACCGTCGGGGGTCGGCGTGATCATCGGGGCGCCCGTGCCGAACCCGAGCCCGGTGGGCAAGCGGGTCTTCAACGCGGCGTTCCTGTACGAGGGCGGGCAGCGTGTGGCCGAGGTGCGCAAGACGCTGCTGCCCACCTACGATGTCTTCGACGAGTACCGGCACTTCGAGCCGGCGGCGGCGTGCCGGCCCGTCGAGTGGCGCGGGTGGCGGCTGGGGCTCCACATCTGCGAAGACATGTGGAACAACCAGGAGAACGCCCCCTTCTACCTCTACCGCCGCAACCCCGTCGACGAGCTGGCGGCGCAGGGCGTGGACCTGTTCATCAACATCAGCGCCTCGCCGTTCTCCATCGGCAAGCACGCCGTCCGCAACCGCCTCGTGGCCGAGGCGTGCCGCGAGCACGGCGTCCCGTTCGTGCTCGTCAACCAGGTGGGCGCCAACACGGAGATCATCTTCGACGGCGACAGCCGCGTCCACGCTGCCGACGGCACGCGCCTGTGCTGCGCGCCCTCCTTCGAGGAGCACCTGATGGTGTGGGATACGGGCGAAGATACGGGCCCCTGCCCGTTGGAGCACGACGACGCCGAAGACCTGCACGACGCCCTCGCGCTGGGCATCCGCGATTACTTCCGCAAGACCGGCGCCTTCACGAAGGCCGTCGTCGGCCTCTCCGGCGGCATCGACTCGGCGGTGACGTGCGCGCTCGCCGTGGCCGCCCTCGGGCCGGAGCACGTGGTGGGCGTGACGATGCCATCGGAGTACTCGTCGGCGGGCTCCGTCGACGACTCGCGGGCGCTGGCCGAGAACCTGGGGATCGCGTTCCACACGATCCCGATCGCGCCGGCCGTGGACGCCTTCGGGCAGATGCTGGCCGAGGCCTTCGCGGGCACCGAGGAGGGCGTGGCCGAGGAGAACATCCAGGCCCGCGCGCGCGGCGTGACGCTGATGGCGCTCTCGAACAAGTTCGGATACCTGCTCCTCTCCACGGGCAACAAGAGCGAGATGGCCGTCGGCTACGCCACGCTCTACGGCGACATGAGCGGCGGCCTGGCCGTCCTTTCGGACGTCCTCAAGACGCGCGTTTACGCCCTCGCCCGGCATATCAACGCGCGCGCCGGGCAGGCCGTCATCCCCGAGAACACGATCACGAAGCCGCCCTCCGCCGAGCTGCGGCCCGGCCAGCAGGACCAGGACACGCTCCCGCCCTACGACGTCCTGGACGAGATCCTGCGCCGGTACATCGAGGAGTTGGAGGAGCTGGACGCCATCGTCGCCGCGACTGGCTACGACCGCGCGCTCGTGCACGACCTCCTGCGGCGCGTGGACCGCAACGAGTACAAGCGCCGCCAGGCGCCGCCGGGCCTGCGCGTCTCGATGAAAGCCTTCGGCCTGGGCCGCCGCCTGCCCATCGTGATGCGGTGGGACCGCGACGACGCCGCCGAGATGCGGGCCGAGCGCGCGGTGGCGGAGGAGGACTGACGGCGGGGGCACGCGGGGTGGAGTGGAAATACCAGACCGGCACCCGTACCTTGGCGCCGCCGTTGCCCTTCCATCCGCCGCGCACCCATGCCCCGCCTCTCTGCTGTTCTCCTGACCGCCGTGCTCCTGAGCGGGTGTGCCGCGAGCCGCCCCACCGAACCCGCGCAAGACGCCCCCGCCCGGGGCGCCGCCGCCCAACAGGCCGAGAAGAAATCGCCCTACAAACCCTACGGCGACGTCATCACCGGCGAGGCCGTCAGCGACGCGGGCCTCTTCGGCGTCCACCGCGTGGGGAGCGACTACTTCTTCGAGATCCCCGATTCGCTCCTCGGCCGCGAGATGCTGCTCATCAGCCGCATCGCCCAGACGCCGGCCAACCTGAGCCCCTTCATCAACGCCGGCAGCAAGGTCGGCGAGCAGGTGGTCCGCTGGGAGCGGCGCGGGGAGCAGGTGCTGCTGCGCCGGATGGCCTACGAGAGCGTCGCCAGCGACTCGCTGCCGGTGGCCCGGTCCGTGCGCGCCAACAACTTCGAGCCCATCGTGCACGCCTTCGCGGTGGCGGCGCTCACCCCAGACTCGGCGGGCGTCGTCATCCAGGTCAACGACTTCTTCGAGAAGGACGTCCCGGCCATCAGCGGGCTCTCACCCAGCCAGCGCACCCGGTTCAAGGTGCGCCGCCTCGACGACGGCCGCTCGTTCATCGACGCGATGAAGAGCTTCCCGCTCAACGTCAACGTGCGCCACACGATGACGTTCGAGGCCGGCGAGCCGCCGTCGAACGCCGACACGGGCACGCTCTCGATGCAGCTCTACCAGTCCATGGTGCTCCTGCCCGAGGAGCCGATGCGGGGCCGCCTGGCCGACCCCCGCGTGGGCTACTTCACCGTCGAGCAGATCGACTTCGGGAGCCCTGAGCAGAAGGCCGCCACGCGCGCCTTCATCCGCCGGTGGCGCCTGGAGCCGAGCGACCCCGCCGCCTACGCGCGCGGCGAGCTCGTCGCGCCCGTCACGCCCATCGTCTACTACCTGGATCCCGCCACGCCCGAGAGGTGGCGGCCCTACTTCTGCCGGGGCGTCGAGGACTGGAACGCCGCCTTCGAGGCCGCCGGCTTCCGCGACGCCATCCGGTGCGAGTTGCCGCCCGTGGACGACCCCGACTTCGACCCCGAGGACGTGCGCTACTCGACGGTCCGCTACGTGGCCAACACCACGCGCAACGCCGTCGGGCCCAGCGTCTCGGATCCCCGCTCGGGCGAGATCATCGAGAGCGACATCATCTGGTACCACAACCACATCCGCTCCTACCGCAACCGCCTGATGATCGAGACGGGCGCGGCCAACCCCGAGGCGCGCTCGCTGATGCTGCCGGACGACCTCATCGGCGAGACCATGCGGCAGGTCATCGCCCACGAGATCGGCCACGCCCTCGGCCTGCCCCACAACATGATCGCCAGCTCGGCCTACCCGGTGGACAGCCTCCGCTCGCCCACGTTCACGGCCGCCTACGGCGTGGCGCCCACCATCATGGATTACGCCCGCCAGAACTACATCGCCCAGCCCGGCGACGGGGTGGAGCGCTTCATCCGCAAGATCGGGCCGTACGACCACTACGCCATCGAGTGGGGCTACCGCCACTACGCGGACGCCGCCACGCCCGAGGCCGAGAAGCCCGCGCTGGACCGCCTGATCCGCGCCCACGAGGGCGACCCGAGGTACCGCTACCTCGGCTACGCCCCCTACAACCCGGACGCCCAGACCGAGGACCTGGGAGACGACCCCGTGGCCGCCAGCACCTACGCCGTGGCCAACCTCCAGCGCGTCGTACCCCGCCTGATCGACTGGACGGCCACCCCCGGCAAGGACTACGGCGACCTCGACGAGATCTACGGCGAGCTGCTCGGCCAGTGGTACCGCTACATGAACCACGTGACGACGGTGGTGGGCGGCGTCTACCAGACGCCCAAGGCGAGCGACCAGGACGGCCCGGTCTTCGAGCCGGTGCCGCGCGCGCAGCAGGAGGCCGCCCTGGCGTTCCTCACCGCGCACGTCTTCGAGACGCCCACGTGGCTCAACGAGCCGGCGCTGCTGCGCCGCATCGAGCACGCCGGCGCCGTGGACCGCCTCCGCGCCCGCCAGGTGGCCCTCCTCAACAACCTGCTCGATCCGCAGCGCATGCAGCGCCTCATCGAGGCTGAGGCCGTGGACGGCGGCGCCTACCCGCTCGTCGACTTCATGGAGGACGTGAAGGACGGCGTCTGGACCGAGCTGGACGCCGCCCGCCCCGCCATCGGCACGTACCGCCGCAACCTCCAGCGCGGCTACCTGGAGCGGATGGCATACCTGATGACCGAGGAGATCGACAGCCCCTTCGTGCGCCTCTTCGGGACGCCGGTGGACGTCAGCCAGTCGGACATCCGCGCCGTGGTGCGCGGCCAGCTCAAGGCGCTCCGCGCCGAGGCGCGCCGCGCCGCCGCGCGGGCCGCCGACGCCGCCACGCGCTACCACCTCGACGACGCCGCCGACCGCATCGACGCCCTCCTCGACCCCGACGCCTGAGCGCCCGGGAGGGTGCCCGGATAAGGGCTTGCATCGCCTCACCGCGCCGCTTATCGTACCTGCCGGGGCCGCCGATACGAGCGGCAGAACCCCTTCCTGGTCGAGTGCGGAGTGATGAGACGACGGCGTGCGGCGATGCACCGGGTGGCGATGCTGCTGGCGCTGGCCGCCGGCGCCCTGCCGGCCTACGCGCAGCAGTGCGTGCCGGAGCGCTTCTGCATCGCGGCGGAGCAACGCGGCGAGACCGTGGACCTCTACGTGGACGTGCTCGGCCCCGCCGAGGTCACCATCGCGTTCACCCTCACCCTCGAAAACGCCGTGACCGTCCGGCGCGTGCCCGAGGCCACCACGTTCGCGCCGGGGCGCACGCGCGTGGCCCGCCTCCGCCACGCCGACCCCACCCGGCCGATGCGCTACCAGTACCGCTACCAGTACGCGCTGGGGAGCCTCCACGCGCAACCGGACGCCGCGTACCCCTACGCCCTGCCCTACGCGCCGGGCAAGGCGCACGCCGTGGTGCAAGGGCCGCACGGCGCCTTCAGCCACGACGGCAGCTACGCGCTCGACTTCGCGATGGACGAGCGCACGCCCGTCCACGCCGCGCGCGCCGGCGTCGTCATCGCCGCCGAGGGTCGGTACGCCGAGGGGGGCCTGGACGAACGCCTGATGACCCGCGCCAACCACATCCTCGTCCGCCACCCGGACGGCACCATCGCCAACTACGCCCACCTCGCGCCCAACGGCGTCTTCGTGCGGGTGGGGCAGCGGGTGCGGCAGGGGCAGGTGCTCGGCGTCTCGGGCACCACCGGGTACTCGGCCGGGCCGCACCTCCACTTCGAGGTCTTCCGCCTCCGCCCCGACCTCAGCCGCGAGACCCTCCCCGTGCGCTTCCGCGTGGGCCGCGCCGAGGTGGCCGCGTTGCAGGAAGGCCGCGTCTACCGCGCACCGGGGCGGTAACGCCGCCTACTCGTCCGCCGCGACGGCCTCCTGCTCCTTCCGGCGCCGAGCCAGCCCGTGCAGGTTCTGGCCGACGAACGTCTGCGGGAAGTCCTCGTCGCCGGGGAAGCCGAGCTCGATGTCGCGGCCGTCATGGGGGATGGCGGCGGTCCCGAAGAGGTAGTCCCACACGCTCAGCGTCAGGCCGAAGTTGATGCCGTAGGGGCGGTCTTCGGGCCATTGCCGGGCGTGGTGCCAGATGTGCATCTGCGGGTTGTTGAGCACGTAGCCGAGCGGCCCGAGCGGCACCCGCAGGTTCGAGTGGTTGAAGTGCCCGACGGCGAGCGTGAAGATGTGGACGATGAAGAAGTCGTCGATGCCGAAGCCGATCATCGCGAGGGGCACGTATTCGAGGACGCGGTAGACCACGTTCTCCATCCAGTGAAACCGCAGGTGCGCCGCGAAACCCATCTCCTTGACCGAGTGGTGCACCTTGTGGAACTCCCACAGCCACGGCACCCGGTGCAGCAGCCGATGGACGTTCCACTGGATGAAGTCCCGCACGACGAAGAGGGCCCCGAGCTGCGCCCACACCGGCCACGACGACACCTCGATAGCCACCAGGTTGGGGATCCCGACGGCCGCCAGCCCGTCCGTGAACAGGTTGACGACGACGTCTGAGGCGGCGTTGTAGATGACGAGCGAGAACAGGAAGAAATTGAAGAACATGTAGAAGAAGTCCAGCCAGAAATCCCGCCTGAACTTCGGCTGCTCCTTCCGCCACGGCCGCACGATCTCCAGCAGGAAGAAGAACGCCGAGACGCCGAGGAGCCACCAGAAATAGCTGTGCCAGCCGGGGTGCGTGACCTCGTGCCACAGGTACCGCGCGTAGCCCGTGTACCCGTTCCAGAATATCTCGACGTACTTTTCCATGAGCCGTGCGGGCGCTGCACGCAGGCGGCCGAGGAGCCGCCCGCGTGGTACGTTTAACGATCGCTGCGGGTGCCCGTCACCCGGATGCGCCCATCCCCTTCGCCCGCGACCTCCCCGATCACGGCGCCGTCGACGCCGCGGGTGCGCAGCGCATCGAGCAGTTCTTCGATGCGCCGGGCCGGGAAGGCGACGAGCAGCCCGCCCGAGGTCTGGGCGTCGGCCAGCAGCACGCGCTCCGTCTCCGTGACCTCCGGCGCGAAGTCCACATGCGGCGCGACGTGTGCGAGGTTCTGGCGCGTCCCGCCCGGCACGATGCCGGCGGCGGCGTGGCGGTGCGCCCCGGGCAGCAGAGGCACGGCACCCGCATCGAGGCGGACGTCCACGCCGCTGCCGGCGGCCATCTCGCGGAGGTGGCCGAGGAGGCCGAAGCCGGTCACGTCCGTGCAGGCCGAGGGGCCGGCGGCGGCGCGGACGGCTTCGGCGGCGGGCGCGTTGAGGGCGGCCATCACGTCTGCGGACGCGTCGGCCTCGGCCTCGGTGGCGAGGCCGCGCTTGAGGGCGGTGGCGAGGATGCCCGTGCCGAGCGGCTTCGTCAGCACGAGCGCGTCGCCCACGCTCGCTGTATCGTTGCGCCAGACGGCCTCCGGCGCAGCGGTGCCCGTGGCGGCGAGGCCATAGAACGGCTCCGGCGCGTCGATGGTGTGGCCGCCGAGGAGCAGCAGGCCCGCCTCCTGCGCCCCCTCTGCCGCGCCGCGCAGGATCGCTTCGAGCGCGGAGAGCGGCAGGCGCCGCGCGGGGAAACCGACGATGTTGAGCCCCACGCGCGGCACGGCGCCCATCGCGTAGAGGTCGCTCAGCGCATTCGCCACGGCGATCCGCCCGAACAGACGGGGGTCGTCCACGACGGGCGTGAAGAAATCGACGGTCTGGACGAGCGCGAGGTCGTCCGTCAGGCGATAGACCGCCGCGTCGTCCGCCGTCGCGGTGCCGACGAGCACGGCGGGGTCGACGGGCGCGGGGAGGGCGGCGAGAATCTGTTCGAGGTCTTGCGGGCGGAGCTTGCACGCGCAGCCGAGCCCGCGCGTGTAGCGGGTCAGGCGGACCGGGCCGCCGGCCTCCCCGGCCGGCCTGGCCCCCGGCGCAGCAGGCTGGAGGCGGCGCACCGCGCCGGCGACGACCGCCACGGCGCGGTCGATCTCGTCGGCCGTCGTGCCGCGCCCGGTGGAGAAGCGCACCGTGCCCATCGCCCATTCCTCGGGGACCTGCATCGCCGCCAGCACGGAGGATATCTCGACGCGGTCCGCGTGGCAGGCCGCGCCCGCCGACGCCGCGACTTCGTCTCCGATCTCCGCCAGCAGCGTGCTCGCCTCCACGCCCCGGAAGCTGACGTTGAGCGAGTTGGGCAGGCGGCGTTCGGGGTGCCCGTTGAGGCGCATCGCATCGCCGCCGAGTTCGGCGCGCAGGCCGGCGTGCA